>JAGOBN010000302.1 GCA_017999235.1 Anaerolineales bacterium
ACGTCCGTGCGGATCGTGCCGGAATACCAGCGCCTGGTGGTCCTGCGCCTGGGCCGCGTCATGGGCCAGAAGGGGCCGGGCGTCGTCCTGCTGCTGCCCATCATCGACCAAGCCCGCACGGTGGATTTGCGCGAGCAGGTGCGCGAGGTGCCGCATCAGACCTCCATCACCAAAGACAACGCCCCGATTTCGATTGATTTCCTGTGGTACTACAAGGTCGTGGAGGCCACGCTGACCGTGGTAGGCGTGGGGAACTTTGAGATGGCGGCGGCCGGCATCGCCACCACCACCCTGCGCTCGGTGATCGGCGGCATCGCGCTGGACGACGTGCTCTCCCAGCGCGAGCACATCAACATGACCCTGCGCACCAAGCTCGACGAAGTCACCGAGCGCTGGGGCGTCAAGGTCACCAACGTCGAAATCCGCGAGATCATCCCGCCCCGCGACGTGCAGGACGCCATGAACCGGCAGATGTCGGCCGAGCGCACGCGCCGCGCCCTGGTCACCGAATCCACCGGCGACAAGGAAGCGGCTATCAACCGCGCTGAAGGCACCAAGCAGGCCGCCATCCTGCAAGCCGAAGGCGAGCGCACTTCCAACATCCTGCGGGCCGAGGGCGATAAGCAGGCCCAGCTGCTGCGGGCGGAAGGCTTCGCGTCCGCCTTGCAGACCATTTTCAGCTCGGCGCAGAACATTGACCAGAAGACGATGACCCTGCAGTATTTCGAGGCGTTGAAGGCGCTCGGCGCCAGCCCGTCCACGAAGTACATCTTCCCGCTGGAGTTCACGTCCTTGCTGGGCAACCTGATCGGCAACAAGAAAGAGTAGGCGGCCCGTTCCGCCCCGGTTCACCGCGAGGCCGCCCGGACAGGGCGGCCTCGCTGGTTGTTCAGACGAATGGCTCTCATTCAACCCGCCGATATCCGCGATCTGGTCGCCGTGCAGCGTTTGGAGCGGGCTTGCTTTGGGCCGGACGCCTGGGGCTGGCTGGAGGTGGCCGTCGCCCTGCTGACGCCCAGCATCCGCCTCAAAGCCGTGCTGGCCGGCCGGCTGATCGGTTTCGCGGTCGGCGAGCGGCACACCCGCGACCAGGAAGGCTGGGTGGCCACGCTGGGCGTGCATCCAGACTATCAGCGCCGCGGCGTGGGCCGCCAGCTCCTGCAGGCGGTGGAGGCGCAGCTCCCCTTCCCGCGCCTCAAATTAACCGTGCGCGCCTCCAATACGCCGGCCATCGCGCTGTACGAACAGTTCGGCTATCGGCCGCTCAGCCGGATTGCCCGCTACTACCCCAGCGGCGAAGACGGGATCGTGATGGAGCGCCGGCCCCCGCCGCCCGCCGGCGCTTGAAAGAAGCCGCCGGCCTTGTTATAATCCTGCCACTCCCGCCCGCGCGGGAGTTTTCGCGCCGCCGGGCGCGGCAACTGAATACGGGCGTTTGTACCCTTCGCCCGGTCATCAAAGAAAGGAAAGGGCTAGACCCCATGCGCGTATTGCTCATCAAGGACGTCTATAAGCTCGGCCATGCCGGCGAGGTGAAGAAGGTGGCGGACGGCTACGGCCGCAACTTCCTCATCCCCCACGGGCTGGCAGTGTTGGCCACCGTTTCGGCCCTCAAACAGGCCGAGGCCCTGCGCCAGAATGCGGCCATTGCCCGCGCCAAGCTCAACGCCGAAATGCAGGGCGTGGCCGATAAGATCAAGAGCCTGACGCTGACCTTCGCGGCCAAAGCCGGCGAGACCGGCAAGCTGTACGGCTCCATCACCACCGCCCAGGTGGCCGCCAAGATCAAAGAGGTCTCCGGCCTGGAAATCGACCGCCGCAATGTCGGCCACCAGCCGCTGCGCGAACTGGGCGAATTCCAGGTGCCGGTGCGCCTGACCCCTGACCTGATCCCGTCCGTCAAGGTGATCATCCACCGCGAGGGCGAGGTCATCAAGTCCACCGCGGAAGCCGCGCCGGCCCCGGCCCCTGCGGAAGCCGCGCCCGCCGAGGCGACGCCGGCCGAGACGCCGGCCGCGTAAGCGCGGTCCGGTTTGCGATCCACACCGCAAAGCCATCGGCCCGCCGCCGGTGGCTTTGTTATTGGAACGCCTTTGATATGACCAGCCTTGGAGAGCAGTTGCGCGCGGCGCGGGAAGCCCGCGGCCTGACGCTGGAACAGGCGGAGCGCCAGACGCGGATCCGCGCCCGGCACCTGGCCGCGCTGGAGGCCGAAGACCTCACCGGCTTCGCCTCGCCGGCGCAGGCGCGGGGTTTCCTGCGCAACTATGCCGAGTTTCTGGAGGTCCCCCTGGTCAATCTGGCGGCGGTGCCCGCCCTAGACAAGGCCCGCGCCAAGGCGGCCCCGCGCGGCCTGCCCGCGCCCAGCCGGGCCGCGCCCGTGGTCAGCGGCGGCTGGCGCCGCATCTTCACCCGCGATCTGTTGATCGGCGTGGTGTTTACCGCGCTCTTCAGCCTGTTGCTGGGCTGGGGCGCCTGGCAGCTCTGGCAGAGCACCACCGCGCCCACCGCTACGCCCACGGCGCCGGCCCAGACTCCCACCCCGCCGCTGGACGGGACCCCGCTGGCCGCGGCCCCGACCCCCACCGCCACGCCGCCGGCTCCCACGCCCACTGAGCCGCTGCCCACCGCGCGCCCCAATTACGTCGGCGTGAACATCCTGGTGCGGGCCGAGCAGCGGCTGTGGCTGCGCGCGGTGGTGGATGGGGCGGAGACCTATGTGGGACAGCTGGCGCCGGGCGACGCCCGCGAGTTTGTGGGCAATTCCGTGGTCGAGCTGTGGACCGGCAACGGCCGCGGCACCCGCGTGGTCTTCAACGGCCAAGATCAAGGCACATTAGGCGGTTTGGATGAAGTGGTGATCCGGCTGTGGACCCTGGCCGGCCCGCTGACCCCCACGCCAACTCCGGCGCCCTAGCGACGGCTAAACAGGTAAAGGTATCCCGATGGCAAAGGTAAAGTCTAAACAATTCCACCTGGTCAGCCTGGGCTGTTCCAAAAACACGGTTGATTCGGAAAGCATGGCCCAACTGCTGGGCCAGGCCGGCTTCGCGGCCACGGAAGATCCGGCCCGGGCCGAGGTCCTGATCGTCAACACCTGCGGCTTTATTGGGCCGGCCAAACAGGAATCGGTGGACGTGCTGAACCAGCTGGCGGCCGGCAAGCGGCGCGGGCAGCTGCTGATTGCGGCCGGCTGCCTCTCCCAGCGCTACGGCGGCGAACTGCTCAAATGGGTCCCTGGCCTGGACGGCATTATCGGCACCCGGCGCTGGATGGATATTGTGGACTTCGTCCAACGCCTGCGCGAGCGCGGCCGGCCGGAACCGCTCTACCATTTGCCGGAAACGGCGGCGGTGGTTGGTTCGGATGAGCACGGCGCGGCGCGCGTGGCGGTGCAGGGCGCCAGCGCTTACCTCAAGATCGCCGACGGCTGCCGGCGGCCCTGCGCGTTCTGCGCCATCCCGCTCATCAAAGGCACGGCGGTCTCGCGCCCGCCAGCCGCGATCCTGGCCGAGGCCCGCGCCCTGCGCGACCAGGGCGTGCGCGAGATCCTGCTCATCGCCCAAGACACCACCGATTACGGCCATGACCTGGGGTTGAAAGACGGCCTGGCCAGCCTGCTGGAGCAGCTGGCCGGCGCGGTGCCGGATATCCAGTGGCTGCGCGTCATGTACGCCTATCCGGGCTACGTCACCGATCGTCTGATCGCGACCATGGCCGCCCATCCGCAGATCGCGCGCTATCTGGATATGCCGCTGCAGCACGGCCACCCGCAGACGCTGCAGCGCATGCGCCGGCCGGCCAATCTGGAATGGGTCCACCGCACGCTGGAGAAAATGCGCGCGGCCATGCCGGATCTGGCCATCCGCTCCACCTTCATCGTCGGCTACCCGGGCGAGACCGACGAGGAGTTCCAGACGCTGTTGGATTTTGTGGACGCGCTGCGCTTTGACCGCATCGGCGCGTTCACGTTCTCGTTCGAGCCGGGGACCACCTCCGCGGCGCTGGGCGACCCCGTGCCGGAGGCCCTCAAGCAGGAGCGCAAGGAACGCCTGATGGCGCTGCAACAGCGCATCTCGCTGGAGAAGAACCAGGCGCTGGTGGGCCGCACCCTGCCGGTGTTGATCGAGGGGAACTCAGCCGCGCAAGGGGACGGGCCGGTGCTCAGCGTGGGGCGCAGCTACCGCGACGCGCCGGAGATTGACGGGCTGGTGATTGTGGATGGCGAAGTGCCGGTGGGTGAGGTGGTGCCGGTGCGGATCTCGGGCGCGCTGGCCTATGACGTGACCGGCACGGTGGACACGACGCCGGCCCAGGTGCTGAGTTTGCCGATGACGTCCGGCGGCCCCGCCCGCTAAGCCCGCTTCCGCTCCGCCGTCCCAGCCGCGCCGCCCAGCGCGGCTTTTTATTTCACAGCAGCCGGCGCACGCGCGGCACAATCAGCAGGACCACGCCGGCCAAGGCCAGCGCCGTCAGCGCGCTGGCCGCGATGGTGGCGCTCAGCCCCCAGGCCTCGGACAGCACGCCGATGGCCAGGTTGCCGAACGGCGCAAAACCGAAGAAGGTCAGCGTGTAGAGGCTGAGCACCCGGCCGCGCACCTCGTCCGGCAGGCGCGTCTGCAGGATGGTGTTGATGAGCGTGAACTCCAGCATAAACCCGACGCCCAAGCCAAATGCCAGCGCCAGGCTGGCCGGCAGATAGGTGGTAAACGCAAAAGCGATCAGGATCAGCGGGAAGGCCAGATTCGCCCAGGCCAGCCAGCGCCCGCGTTCGCCGCGATCGCCAAAGCGGGCCACCATAAAGGCGCCCACCACCGCGCCCAGCCCGGTGGCGGCGTTTACGGCGCCGAAGACCGTCGGGCCGGCGCCCAGGATCTGATCCACAAAAGCCGGCAGGATCGTGCCATACGAGATGCCAAAGACGCTGAAGATCAACGCCAGCAGGAGAAGCGCGAAGATCTCGACGTGCCGAAAGACATAGCCAAGGCCAGCCACCAACTGCTGCCAGGGTGAGCCCGTCGCCAGCCGGCGTTCATGCGGCTGCAAGCGCATGGCCAGCAGGCCGGCGATCACGGCCAGGAAGGACAGCCCGTTCAGCAGGAAGCACCAGCTCGCGCCCAACACGGCCAGCAGCACGCCAGCCAGGGCGGGGCCGATCACGCGCGCGCTGTTGAACATCATCGAATTCAGGGCGATGCCGTTGGTGAGGTCCGCGCGCCCGACCATCTCCACCACAAAAGCCTGGCGCGCCGGCCCGTCAAAGGCGTTTACCATCCCCAACGCCGCCGACAGCGCGATGACGTGCCAGACCTGGATCGCGCCCGTGAACGTCAGCGCCGCCATCAGAAAGGCCAGCAGCATGGCCGTCCCCTGGGTGCAGATCAGCACCACCCGCTTCGGCGCGCGGTCCACCACCACCCCGCCCCACGGCGAGATCAGCAGCGCCGGGATCGCCGAGGCAAAACCCACCAGGCCCAGGGTCAGTTCCGAGTGCGTCAACTGATAAACCAGCCAGCCCAGCGCCACGGACTGCATCCAGGTCCCGGCCACCGAGATCAACTGCCCGCCGAAATACAGCCGGAAGTTGCGGTGCCGGAGCGCCGCGAATGTTTTGGGCAGGGCGCTGGGGCGGGCCGGGGCGGCCTCGGGCACCGGGGTGGGATCGGTCATCGGCCGCTCACGGTTCGTCCGCCGGCGCCAGCACGCTCTGGCGCAGGCCTGTCAGGGC
>JAGOBN010000303.1 GCA_017999235.1 Anaerolineales bacterium
TTGCGTGGCATACACCTGCTGCCAGACGTTGGGCACGGCTTCGCCGTAGGCGTAGTCCAGGATCTGGAACTTCTGATCCGGGTTGGCCTTGGCGGCGGCCAGGGTGGCGTCGCCCAGCAGGAAGCCGACGGTCACAATCAGATCGCAATCGGACTTCAGGAACTCGTTGATGTTCTTCTCGTAGTCGGTCTGCTGCTTGGACTCCAGGTAGGTGGCTTCCCAGCCCAAAGCCTTGGCGGCGGCTTGCGCGCCGACCCAGGCGGTGGCGTTGAAGGACTTGTCGTCCACGCCGCCGCTGTCGGTCACTTCGCAGATCTTGCCCGTGGCGGCCGGGACCGCGGTGGGCTGAGGCGCGGCGGTGGGCTTGGGGGCCTCCGTCGGCTGGGGGGCCTCGGTCGCGGCGGGGGCGCAAGCCGAGAGCATGAGGGCGGCCAGCACCAGGCCGGACACAAACTTGTTCAGATGTTGCTTCATTCTTTTCTCCTCCAAAGAGACGGGAAACGATCGGGCTTACAAAGCAATCCAGACAACCTACTTAGGACGCAACCACCTCCTTTCGCGCTGTATGGCGAGGCGGGGAATACAAACTGTCTATTAAGACATGAGGGCAAGCGGAGAAATTTGGCACAAGCGTAGAAAGATTATACCGGAAAGCGCCGCCGGCCGGCAAGCCGCCGCGTTGGGCCGGCACTATAATGAACCCCGCTGGAGACACTCACACCACCGGGGAGCCTTATGACTGACTACGAGAAACTCGGCGTTTTCTACCTGGGCAAGGACTACGACCTGGCCGCCCGGCAGGCCGGGGACACCCTGCTCTTATATGACTCCAAGGACCTGGTCACCCACGCCGTCGTGGTGGGGATGACGGGCTCCGGCAAGACCGGCCTGTGCCTGGCCTTGCTGGAAGAGGCCGCCATCGACGGCGTGCCAGCCATCATCATCGACCCCAAAGGCGATCTGCCCAACCGTCTGCTCACGTTTCCGCAGCTGCGCGGCGCGGACTTCCGTCCGTGGATTAATGTGGAGGACGCGGCCAAGCAGGGCCTGACGCCGGACGCCTACGCCCAGGCGCAAGCGGAGATGTGGCAGCGGGGCCTGGCCCAGTGGGGCCAGGATGGCGCCCGGATTCAACGGCTGCGGGACGCGGCCGAGGTGGTGGTCTACACGCCCGGCTCCAGCGCCGGCCTGCCGGTATCCATCCTTAAATCGTTCGCCGCGCCGGGGTCGGCCGTTTTGGAAGACGGCGAACTGCTGCGCGAGCGCATCAACACCACGGTCACCAGCCTGCTGGGGCTGCTGCGGATCGAGGCCGATCCCCTGCAAAGCCGCGAGCACATCTTTCTGGCGACCCTGCTGGAGCACGCCTGGCGGCAGGGGCGGGACGTGGATCTGGCCGGCCTGATCGGCCTGATCCAAAATCCGCCCATCACCCAGATTGGCGTGCTGGATCTGGAGTCGTTTTATCCGGGCAAGGAGCGCTTTGGCCTGGTGATGGCGCTCAACAATCTGTTGGCCGCGCCCGGCTTCAGCGCCTGGCTGGAGGGTGAGCCGCTCGATCTGACGGCCATGCTGTA
This sequence comes from Anaerolineales bacterium, assembly GCA_017999235.1. The sequence continues at coordinate 1,578 of JAGOBN010000303.1, forward strand.
TACCCCGGCCGGCCAGCCGCGCCACGTCATCTTCTCCATCGCCCATCTCAACGACGCCGAGCGCATGTTCTTCGTGTCGCTCCTGCTCAACCAGACGCTCGGGTGGATGCGCGGGCAAAGCGGCACCACCAGCCTGCGCGCCCTGCTGTACATGGACGAGATCTTCGGCTACTTTCCGCCGGTGGCTAACCCGCCCAGCAAGCAGCCCTTGCTGACGCTGTTGAAGCAGGCGCGCGCCTTCGGCCTGGGGATTGTGCTGGCCACGCAGAACCCGGTGGACCTGGATTACAAGGGCCTGGCGAACACCGGCACCTGGTTCATCGGCCGGCTGCAGACCGACCGCGACAAGCAGCGGGTGCTGGATGGCTTGGAAGGCGCGGCGGCCGGAACGGGCGCGGGGTTTGACCGGGCGCGGCTGGAGGAGACGCTGGCCGGCCTGGGCAACCGCGTCTTCCTGATGAACAACGTCCATGAGGACGCGCCCGTAATCTTCACCACCCGCTGGGTGATGAGTTACCTGCGCGGGCCGCTGACGCGCCAGCAGATCAAACAGTTGATGGACCCGGTCAAGCAGGCCGCGGCCGGCGCCGCGTCGGCCCCCGCCGGGCCGGCGGTCAGTGCGCCAGTGGCCGCGGCCGCGGCCGCGGCTCCGATCGCGGCCGGGACTTCGGTCGCGGCGGTGCCTCCGGAAATCCCGCGTTTCTTTCTGCCGCTGCGCGGGCGGCAGGACGCGCCCCTGCTCTACCGGCCGCGGGTGTTTGGCGCGGCCCGCGTGAACTTTGTGGACAGCAAGACCAAGGTGGATGTCACCCACTCCGTGGCGCTTCTGGCCGCCATCACCGAAGGCGCCGTGCCGGTGACGTGGGAAGACGCCCAGCCGGCCGGCGTGGACGCGCGGGATCTGGAGACCCAGCCGGCCGCCGGCGCGCAGTTTGCGGAACTGCCGGCCGCCGCCGCCAAGCCCAAGAGCTACGCGACCTGGAGCAAGGATCTGGCGGGGTATTTGTATGGCGCGCAGAAACTGGAGCTGCTGCAGAGCCCGAGCCGGAAACGGGTCTCCAACCCCGGCGAGGCCGAGCGCGATTTCCGCGCCCGGCTGGCTCTGGCAGCGCGCGAAGCCCGCGATGGGGCGGTGGAGGCCTTGAAGAAGAAGTACGCGCCCAGGCTGGCGGCGCTTCAAGAGCGCCTGCGCCGCGCCCAACTGGCCAAGGCCGAGCAGGAGGCGCAGGCCAAGCAGGCGCAGCTGAACACGGCGATTTCGATGGGGGCCACGCTGCTGGGCGCGTTCGTGGGGCGCAAAGGCTCCACGCTGGGCCGGGCCACGTCCGCCGCGCGCGGCGTGGGCCGGGCGATGAAAGAGGGCCAGGATATCGGCCGGGCGCAGGACACGGTGGAAACCGTGCAGCAGCAGTTGACGGACCTGGACGCCGAGTTCAAGGCGGCGGCCGCCGGCCTGGAGACAGCCAGCGATCCGCAGATCGAGGTCTTGGACGCGTTGGTGATTAAGCCCAAGAAGACCAATATCAGCGTGCAGGTGCTGGCCCTGGCGTGGGCGCCGTACTGGCAGACCGCGGCCGGCGAAGTTCCCGCCTGGGAGTAGCGCCGCGCCCGGCTGGTTTAAAAGAAACGCGCCGCCGCGCTATACCTTCGAGCGTGGCGGCGCGTTTTGTGGGATTGTGAGTTAAACGGTTTTCAGCAGCCGCAGCGCCGCCTCGGCCAGCATGGCGGCGCCCACCGGCAAGGCGTCCTCGTCAATGTCAAAATCGGGCGTGTGGACGTAGCGCGGCTGGCCGCCCGGCCGGCGGACCCCCAGGCGCAGCATCGCGCCGGGCGCCAGCTGCGCCATGTACGCAAAGTCCTCGGCCCCCATGCTGGGCTCGCGCGAGGCGACCTTGCCCGCGCCCAACAGGTCGCGGCCGGCCGCCCGCATGACCTCGATCACGCCGGCGTCATTGACCAGCGGCGGATAGCCGCGCACCACGGTCAGTTCGTAATCGCCGCCCAACGCCCGCGCTATCCCCAGGCATCGCTCCACTTCGGCGATCAACAGCGCGCGGGTATCGTCATCCATGCTCCGCAGGGTGCCCTCGATATAAGCCGAGGGCGGGATGACGTTCTCGGCCGTGCCGGCCCGCACAATGCCCACCGTCAACACGCTGGGCGCAAAGGGGTCCACCCGCCGCGAGGGGACCGCGTACAGGGCGTTGAGCACCTGGGTCGTCAGCCAGATCGGGTCCAACGACGTGTGCGGCCGGGCGCCATGCCCGCCCCGGCCCAGCACCTGGGCCTTGAAGGTATCCACGGCCGCGCCCACCTTGCCGGCCTCCAGGCCGATGGTGCCGGCCTCCAGCCCGCCATCCACGTGCAGGGCGATGACGCGGTCCACCCCCTGCAGGGCGCCGTCCGCAATCATGCGCGGCGCGCCGCTGACGCCTTCGGTGTCAAAATCTTCTTCCGAGGGCTGGAACAGCAGGCGGATCTGGCCCTGGAATTGGGCCTGGGTCAGCAAGCGCGCGGCCCCTAACAGCATAGCGGTGTGGGCGTCGTGGCCGCAGGCGTGCATCTTGCCCGGCACTTCGGATTTGTAGTCCACGGCGTTGGTTTCCAGAATGGGCAGGGCGTCCATGTCGGCGCGGATGGCCACCACCGGGCCGGCGCCGTCGCCGAGGTAACCCACCACGCCGGTCTTGCCGACGCCGGGCTGGGCTTCCACGCCCAGCTCCCGCAGGGTGCGCGTGACCAGGGCCGCCGTCTCATGGACGTCGAAGCCGAGCTCCGGCCGGCGGTGGATGGCGCGGCGCAGTTGAACGATAAAGGGCTTAATTTCCTGGGCTTGGGTGAGCATAGGTCATCCTTGTCTGAGGCGCGGCGCCGACAGCCGAGACGGGAACCATCGGCCGCCGGAGATTCTACGCTAAGTTGGCGGCCCCAGCGGATAACGGCTTATCCCTAATACTTCCCCGGGCCATTCACACTCCCTCCACAATCTGGCGCGATACTGCCCACAGTTGCTTACGGGCTGAGGAGACCCAAAATGAACAGACATGTCATTGGTCGGATTGTGGTGGTGGTGGTGGTGATCGCGGCGCTGGCGGCGGTGGGCGGACTGGCGTATCAGGCCGGCCTGGCGCAGGGCGCGGCGGTCCAATTGGGCGCCGCGGGCGCGGAGGCGCGCCAGCTGATGCCGGGCTGGGGGCATGGCTTTGCCATGCGCGCCGGCGGCTTCGGCTTTGGGCTGGGCCTGGGGCTGGTGGGCCTGTTTTTCAAAGGGCTGCTGTTCTTCGGCCTGATCGCGCTGGTGCTGCGCTTCATCTTCCGGCCGCGCTGGGGGCATGGCCGGTGGGGGCATCCCGGCGAGGCGGGCGGCGTGCCGCCGATGTTTGCCGAATGGCACCGCCGCGCGCACGGCGAGCCGCCGGCCGCCGGTGCCCCGCCCGCGCCTGAGACGCCGGCGGCGTAACGCTGGCGGCCAGTGGGAGGCGGCGGCCCCGGGGCCGCCGCCTTTCGTCCCGCCCTGATCGTCCGGTAGAATGCACCGCATGAAGACCATCCTGGTGGTGGATGACGAAGCGCGCATCACCCAGCTGGCGCGCGATTATCTGGAGCACGCCGGTTTCCGGGTGCTTACCGCCAGCGCGGGGCCGGCCGCCCTGGCGGCGGCGCGGGCCGAACAGCCCGATCTGATTGTGCTGGACTTGGGCCTGCCGGGCCTGGACGGGCTGGATGTCACCCGCACCCTGCGGAAAGACTCGGCCGTCCCCATCATCATGCTTACGGCGCGCGGCGAAGAAACGGATAAGCTGGTGGGCTTGGAGCTGGGCGCCGATGATTACATGGTCAAGCCCTTCAGCCCCAAGGAATTGGTGGCGCGGGCGCGGGCCGTGCTGCGCCGGGCGGAAGCGCCGCCGCCGGACGCCGACGTGATCCGCGCCGGCGCCGTGACGCTGGATAAGCCGCGCCTGAAGACCACGGTGGCCGGCCGGCCGGTGGAGCTGACGGCCACCGAGTTCGCGCTGTTGGCCACGCTGGCCGCTCAGCCGGGCCGGATCTTTACCCGCGCGCAATTGCTGGAGGCCGTGCGCGGCGTCGCCCTTGAATCGTACGAGCGCGCCATCGACGCCCACATCAAGAATCTGC
>JAGOBN010000304.1 GCA_017999235.1 Anaerolineales bacterium
GCCAGCGGGTGGTGGCGGCGGCCCAGGCGGCCGAGGCGCGCGCCCGAGAGGTGCGCGAGGCGATGGCGCGACAGGCGGCCTATGACGCCCAAGCCAAGGCGATGCGCGAATGACCCCCGATGTGCTGGACCGCTTCCCGCTGTTGACGCCAGCCGGCGCCGCTCTGCTGCGGCGGCTGGCGGAACACCCGCACGCCCCGCGCTACACGCACCCTGGCGTGGACCGGTTGACGCCGGCCGGCCGGCGCGCCGCCGCTGATTATGAGGCCCAGTTGGCGGCGGCGCCGGAGTGGGCGCCGGCCCAGCCGCCGGCCTGGCTGGCCGAGTTTGCGGCCGAGTGTTACCGCCGGGTGCCGGTCTATCGCCGGCGCGGCGCGGCGCCGGAGGATTTTGCGGCCATCCCGCCCATCTCCCGCGCGGCGCTGGCCCGCGAGCCGTGGGCGTTCGTGCCCGACGACGCGCCGCTGGACGGTTTGGTGGTCTACAACACTTCCGGCACCACCGGCCATCCCCTGGCCATCCCCACCCACGCCGACACCCTGGCCTTGTATCTGCCCTTGCTGCGCGCGGCGCTGCGGCTGCACGGGGTGACGTTGCCGGCCGGGCCGGATCAGGTGGCCGTGATGGTGGTGGCCTTCCAACAGCGCACCTACACCTACGCCGCGGTCTCGGCCGTGCTGGAGCAGGCCGGCGTGGTCAAAATCAACCTGCATCCCGATCAATGGCGCGCTCCCGCCGACCGGGCGCGCTTCTTGGATGATTGCGCGCCGGCGGTCGTGACGGGCGATCCGGTGGCCTTTGCGGAGCTGGCGGCTCTGCCGGTGACGCACCGGCCGCGGGCGCTGGTCTCCACCGCGCTGGCTTTGGCGCCGGGGCTGGCGGCGGCGCTGGCCGAGCGCTTTGCCTGCCCGGTAGTCGATCTCTATTCGCTGAATGAATCCGGCCCGGTGGCGGTGCGGGTGGGCGGGGCCTTTCAGGTGCTGCCGCCGCGTCTGTGGGTGGAACTCCTGGATGAGGCCGGCCAGCCCTGCCCGCCGGGGGCGCGGGGCGAGATCACGCTGACCGGCGGCTTTAATCCGTATCTGCCGCTGCTGCGTTACCGCACGAATGATTTTGCCCGCGTAGATGTGCGCGCTGGCGCGGCCCGGCTGGTGGATTTGGAGGGCCGGCCGCCGGTGGTCTTCCGGGGCCAAGCGGGGCGGCGCGTGAACAGCGTGGATGTCAGCTTGGCGCTGCGCGATCTGCCGCTGGCGCAGTACACGCTGCATCAGCGGGCCGACGGCGCTTTAGTGCTCCGCCTGGCGGCCGGCTCCGGGGCGGTGGTGGCGGAGCGGGAATTGCGGGCACGCTTGGAGGCGCTGTTTGGGCCGGGTCACGCGCTGACGATCGACACGCCCGCGCGCCTGGCTGCGCCGGCCGGCAAGCTCCTGCAGTTCACCACTGAACTGGCGGATTAATCGGCGGGCGGCTTCTGCGCCAGCGCCGCCAGGCTCAGGCCGAAGGGCAGATTGCCCCCGCGCAGCCACAGCGCTTCCCAGCTCAAAACCATCGTCAACAGCTGATTGAGCCAGCGGGCCGGCAGCTGGACATCGGTCTGCGCGCTGTCGGCCGATTGCAGCTGGCGCCGAAGGACGGCCGCCGGGAAGAGCAGGGCGGCGAGCGGCGTCAGGCGCGCCACGGTCAGCCGGGCCGCCGTGAGTTTGGCGCGTAATTCGGGCGCGGCGTAGCGGTGGCGGGTGTGGACGTAGCGGTCGTGCGCGCCGCGCAGCCAATCGTGGGCCGGCACGCGCACCAGCAGCCAGCCACCCGGCCGCAGCACGCGCGCGCACTCGCGCAGCGCGGCGGCGTCATCGGCCACCGCCAGGTGATAGAGCACGTCAAAACTGGTGACGAGGTCGAACGTGGCGTCAGGGAAAGGCAGGGTCTGGATCGAAGCGCGGGCGACGCGCGGCGCCGCCCGGCGGGCGTAGTGAACGGCCAGCGGGTGCCAATCCACCCCGTGGGGCTGGCCAAACTCGGCCAGCCAGCGCAGGCCGCCGCCGGTGCCGCAGCCGGCGTCCAAGATCCGGGCCGGCCGCGGCAGCGCCAGCTGGGTCAGCAGGGCGCGCGCGCTGGCGCGCATCCCGGCATACCACCAGTGCTGGTCCTCCAGTTCGGCGAGATGGTGATACTCGCGGGGGTCCACCGCGCCGCGCTCAGCTCTCTTGGGCCGCGGTAAACCCGAGTTTGGTTTCCAGGCTGGTGAGCAGCGGCGCCGCCAGACTTTCCGCCTTGGTCTGGCGGCGGATGTAATCCTTCAGCTGCTTGACGTGCAGGGTGGTGACCGGGGCGTCGGTCACCTCCAGCACGGCGCGGGAGTTCATAAAGACCACCAGGGGGCGCGGCTCGACGGTGGCTTCGGGCGCGTGCTTCTTCAGAAAGCCTTTCAGCGCTTCGGCTTCGCTGGTGGCCTCGAGGGCCGGGTTGCCGAGGGCGTCGTGCGGCGCGAAGACGTTCAAGAAGCTGCGGCGCTCCTGGGGCGCCTTCCACTTCTTATCCGCAAACTGAATCGGGCCGCCCTGGTATTTGGGGTGGAGCACATACACACCGCTGGGGGCCACCAGGACGTGGTCGGCGCCCAGGCGGTAGTTGTACAGCGTGTGCCGGTCGTCCAGGCCGCGCAGCGCGTCCGCCAGCCCGCGGTCGGAGCGCCGGCCCCAGCGCCGGTTCAGCAGGCCGCCCACATTGCTGAGGGTATAGCCCACAAAGAACGTGGCAATGACGTAAACCAGGAGTTGCGTTTCCTCGGGCCGGGAGAGCGCGTACAGATTGATAAAGAGCGCGCCGACCAGCAAGACGATGCCGGCGGTGGTGGCGTAGCGCGCCAGCGTAGTATTGCGTTGGACGGTTTTGGTGGCGGTGACGATTCTCATGATGATGAAAGAGCGGATGCTTCCGGCTGGCGCAGCACCAGGCAGGCGTTTTGGCCGCCCAGTCCGAAGGAATTGGAGAGCGCGGTGCGCACCGGCGCCGGCCGGGCCGTGTTCGGCACGTAATCCAGGTCGCAGGCGGGGTCGGGCGTCTCGTAGTTGATGGTGGGCGGGATGAGGCTGTGCTGGATGGTCAGCGCGCAGACAATGGCTTCCAGGGCGCCGGCCGCGCCCATGGGGTGGCCGATCATGGATTTGGTGGAGCTGATCGGGATGGCGTAGGCGCGTTCGCCAAACAGGGCTTTGATCGCCCGCGTTTCGCCGCTGTCGTTGGCGGGCGTGGAGGTGCCGTGGGCGTTGATGTAATCGATGGCCTCGCCAGTCAGGCCGGCGTCCTCGAGCGCCCAGCGCATGGCCCGCCGGGCGCCGGCGGCCTCGGGATCGGGCGCGGCCACGTGGAAGGCGTCGGACGACGACGCCTGGCCCAGGACCTCGGCGTAGATGCGGGCGCCGCGCTGCACGGCGTGGTCCCAGCGTTCCAGGATCAGCACCCCGCAGCCCTCGGAGTACACAAAGCCTTCGCGGTCGAGCGTGAAGGGGCGCGAGGCGCGCTCCGGCTGATCGTTGAAGCTGACCGGCAGGGCGCGCATGGCGCAGAAGCCGCCGATGGCCCAATCCTGGATGGAGGCCTCCACGCCGCCGGTGATGACCAGGTCGGCGGAGCCGCGCCGGATGAGTTCGGTGGCCTCGCCCACAGCCTGGGTGCCGGCCGCGCAGGCGGTGACGATGGTGCTCAGCGGGCCGAGCGTGCGGTGGGCGCGGCTGAGGTGGTGGGCCGTCATATTGGCGATGGAGGCCGGCGGCGTGAACGGGTTCACGCGGCCGTAGCCATGCTGGCGCAGGGTGGTGACGCCTTCGTCAAACTTATCCATCCCGCCCATGGCGGTGCCGAAGACCACGGCCGAGCGTTCCGGGTCAGGCACGGTCTCGCCGAGGCCGGCGTCGCGCATGGCCTCCTGGGCGGCGGCCTGGGCCAGCTGCGAGCAGCGCGACATACGCCGCGCCTCTTTGATATCCAGGTAGTGGCGGGGGTCAAAGCCTTTGATTTCGCCCGCGATCTGGCAGGGCAGGTGGCTGGCGTCAAACTGGGTGATGCGCGCGATGCCGGAGCGGCCCGTGATCAGGCCCTCCCAAAACTCGGCGACCGTGAGACCGAGCGGGGTGACGGCCCCCAAACCGGTGATGGCGACCCGCGGGCGGGCAAGGGGGGTCATACGTGGACCAGGGTGAGGCGCTGGGCGATTTCGACGCGGATGGCGTCCAGCACGCGCGCGTCCACGGCCTGTTTGGCGACGCGCACCGCGTTCTTGACGGCCAGCGCGTCCGAGCGGCCGTGGCCGATAAACACCAGGCCGTTAACGCCCAGCAAGGGGGCGGCGCCTTCTTCGCTGGGATCCAGCACCTGGCGCAGGGCGCGCAGGGCCGGCCGCACCAGCGCGCCGCCCAGCTTGACGAGCGGCGAGCCCGCCATGATCTTCTCCCGGATGAGTTCCACCAGCATTTTAGCGACCGCTTCGGACGATTTCAACAGGATGTTGCCGGTGAAGCCGTCGGTCACCACCACATCGGCCTCGCCGGCGAAGACCTCCTTGCCTTCGACATTGCCGATGAAGTTGAGGCCGGCGCCGGCCAGGAGCGGGTAAGTGTCTTTGACGAGCTGGTTGCCTTTGCCGGCTTCCTCGCCATTGGAGAGCAGGCCGACGCGCGGGTTGGCGCGGCCGCGCACGGAGCGCGCATAGACGCTGCCCATGATGCCGAACTGCAGCAAGTGTTCGGGCTTGCAGTCCGGGTTGGCGCCGATATCCAGCACCACGCACGTTCCGGTCCGGGTGGGGAACACGGGGGCCAGGGCGGGGCGCTCGACGCCGGGCAGGGTGCCCAGGCGGAAATAGGCGGTGACGGAAGCGGCGCCGGTGTTGCCCATCGTCACAAAGGCGTCGGCCTGGCCGGCTTTGAGCAGGTCCAGGGCCACGGCCATGGAATTCCGGGTATTTTTGCGTTTGGCCTTCAAGACCAGCGCCATCCCCTTATCTTCCATCGTCAGCATCTCGGGGGCATGTTCGATGGTGATGGGGAGGCCAGCGGGGGAGTGAGCGGCCAGGGCCGGCCGGACCACGGCCTCGTCCCCAACCAGAACGATCTCAACGCCATATTCCCGGGCAGCCAGAACGGCGCCCTCCACATCGGGGTGGGGAAAGGCATCGCTCCCCATGGCATCAACGGCGATTCGCATGTCACTCCTTCCGCGCCGGCGGAGGCCGGTCGGTCACCGAGCTGGGTTCAGAATTGTGGGCAAGGGAGAAGTTGGCACCCTGATACGCCGGCGCATTCTACCCTGTCGGCGGGCAATGTTCAAATGAAGCGCGGGGCCTAATTCGGGGAGAGATCGGCGTTATGTTGGGCTTGCGGGCTGGTGAGCATCGCGCGGACCAGGCTGATTTCGCGTCGAAACAGCGTCCGTTCGCGTTCGAGCATGTCCTCGGTGGAGGGGCAGCTGAGCAGGGCTTGTTTCTCGATCAACGGAATCTGGATGACGATGGCGCTGAGGTAAGCCAGGGCGGTGGGGCGGGCGGGCATCGACTGCTGGTCGAGATCGAGATGTGCGGCCTCGCCCAGGACTTTCAGGTATCGGGTGACCCAGGGGGTCAGCCGGCGCGCGCAGGCGGCGGCGGCGGTGGGGTGGGTGGCCAGCAGGGGGAAGTGCTCGACCAGACCGGTTAAGTATGGGCGTTCGTGCTGCAGC
>JAGOBN010000305.1 GCA_017999235.1 Anaerolineales bacterium
GGCTGGGTCACCACCCAATCCAGCGTCACCGTCAAGGTCTGCCCCTGGGTGATGAAGCCGGCGTCGGTCAGATACACGGCGTCGGCGAAGCGCGCCAGATACGCGGCCGGGGGCGCGGCGGGGCCGGCCGTTACCGCGCCGACGTCCCCGGTCACGGCCTGTTCATCCGTGTACTGCGTCAGCCAAACCCGCTGATACTGGGCCACCTGGGCCGCGAACCGCGCAAAGTCCCACAGTTGTCCCGGCTCTTCATTGGCGGTGGCCAGCCAGTGGTCGTTCAAGTCGGGGCGCAGGTCGGGGAAAGTGGCGACCTCGGCCGGCCAGCGGAGGCCGGTGTTGGTGTAGACCAGGTCCAGCACGGTGAGATAGGGGGCCAGCACCGGCACGCCATCGCCGCCCAGCGGGTACCACGGCTGTTTGTAAGCCAGCCAGTTGATCGTGTTGAGTACTAAGTGTTGTTCCGTTGGGGCCGCGCGCGCAATGGTGTTGAGCTGGGCCAGCGGCGAGAGCGCCAAGACGTGCAGGCGGGCATGCCGGGCCAGGTAGGCGGCCGGCACCACCAGGAGCCCCGCCCCGAGCGCCGCCCCCAGCGCCCAGCGGGGCCAGACGCGGCGCCAAGCCGCGGGCTCGGTCGCCACCAGGCTGACGAGGGCGGCCGTCCACAGCAGGACGCCGCCGGCGCCGGGGTAATACAACAGGCGCGGGCTGATGATGATGTAATCAAACGGCAGCGCGCCGATGGAGGGCAGGCTGGTCAGCCCCGTCCAGGCGGCGGCTAGAACCACCGTGCGCCACTGGCCGCGGCGCCACAGCCAGACCGCCGCCGGCACGCTGGCCGCCGCCCCGACGGCCCAGACGACCCCCAGGTCCCAGCCGCCCAAGTACTTAAGCCAGAGCGTGGCCAGCGGCTGCACCGGGTAAGTGAGGGCTTGCCAGAAGAAAGTGGCGCTGGCGGCCAGCGTTTCGGGATGGGCGAATTGCAGCGGCACCGCCGCCTCATCCGGGCGCGATTTTGGCACCAGGACCCACACCGGCAGAAACAGCGCGCTGAGCACGGGCAGCAGGGCCAGCGCCCAGGGCCGGCGCCGAGCGGAGCCCCGGTCAAAGACCAGCCAGGCCACGGCCATGACACTGCCGGCCGCGACGCCGGCCTCCAGCGCGTAGGGAGCCAGCGCCGCGCCCGCCAGGCTCAGCGCCAGCCAACGGCCCCGCGCGGTTTGGGTAAACCGAATTACCGCCAAGACACCGCTCAGCGTGATCAGGATGACCACGGGATGGTGGACGGCCGCGAAGTGCACCAGGGGCAGGGCCGCGAACGGATAGGCCGCGAAGGCCAGGCCGGCCAGGCGCTCCACCCAGACGCGGCCGGCGGCCGTTTGGCCGGCCCGCGCCCAGAGCTGGCCGGCCAGGTATCCGGCCAGCCAACTGTTGGCCGCATGCACCAGCAGCATGAACAGCCGGGGCAACAGCGTGGCGCCATAGGGCAGAAGCTCGGACGCGATTTTGTAGAGCGTAAACGCGATGGGCCGGTAATATGGCAGGCCGGTGACATCCGTCCAAAGCTGGACGAATGATTTGGCAGTGACGAAATTAAAGAGCGGAAAATCGTCCCAGAAATAGGGCAGCGTGAGGGTCGGGGCGTAGAGCAGGAGCGTGAGGGCGAGGGGCGCCAGCCGCCCAGCGGCCGTCACCCAGCGGCGGTAGTGAGGGGCCATAAATAACCGGGCCGGCCGGAGGGGCGGCGAACCCTTCCCCTCCGGCGGCCGGCCGAGACGCCGTTACTGGCTGAGATACCCGCCCACCAGGCCGTGCGCGGCTTCCATGATGGTCTCGGAAAGCGAGGGGTGCGCGTGGACGTTGCGCGCGATCTCTTCGGCCGTTAATTCCAGATTGTGCGCCAGCGTGAACTCCGGCAGCAGTTCGGTGACCTCCGGGCCGATCAGGTGCGCGCCCAGGATCTCGCCGTACTTGGCGTCGGTCACTATCTTGACGAAGCCCTGATAATCGCCCAGCCCCAGCGCCTTGCCGTTGGCCTGGAACGGGAACTTGGCGGTCTTGACGGTGTAACCCTGGTCTTTGGCCTCCTGCTCGGTCAGGCCGAAGGAAGCGACTTGCGGATGGCAATATGTGGCGCGCGGCAGGAAGGGGTAATCCAGCGTCACGCTGTGATGGCCGGCGATGTTTTCCGCGCAGATCACGCCTTGGGCGGAGGCCACGTGGGCCAGCATCATCTTGGCGGTCACATCGCCGATGGCCCAAATCCCCGGCACATTGGTGGCGCAGCGGTCGTCCACCACAATGGCGCCCCGGTCGAGCTTGACGCCCAGCGCCTCCAGCCCCAGGCCGGCGGCATTGGGCCGGAAGCCCGGCGCCCACAGCAGCTGCTCGGCTTCCAGCGTCTCCGGCCCCTTCGGCCCGGTCACGGCCACCTTCACCAGCGCGCCGGCGGCGTCCGCGCTCTCAAACTTGGTGCTGGTCCGCACGGCGATGCCGGCCTTGGTGAAGTGCTTGCCCAGCTCGGCGCTGACCTCGGCGTCCTCGCGCGGCAGCAGGCTGGGCAGCATCTCGACCAGGGTGACCTTGGCGCCGTAGGCGTTCCAGATGGTGGCGAATTCACAGCCGATGGCGCCGCCGCCGATGATGATGACCGAGGCCGGGAGCTTCTCTTGCAGGATGGCGTCCCGGTAAGTGAGGATCTTCTGCCCGTCTGGCTGGATGCCCCCGAAGAGCGCCACGGTGGCGCCGGTGGCGAGGATGACGTGCTTGGTCGTCAGCGCTTTTTTGGTCCCGTCTTTGGCGGTGACCTCCACGGTGGTTTTGTTAGTCAGCGCGGCGGTGCCAGAATGGACGTCGATCTTGTTCTTGCGCATCAGGAAATCCACGCCCTTGGTCAGACGCAGGGAAACCTGGCGCGAGCGCTGCACGGCGGCGGCGTAATCCAATTGGAGGTTGTCGAACTTGAAACCAAACTCTTTGCCGCGATGCCGCAAGGTTTCAGCCACTTCCGCATTTTTGAGCAGGGCTTTGGACGGGATGCAGCCGACGTTGAGGCACACACCGCCCAGCCACTCCTTGTCCACAATGGCCACCTTTTGGCCCAACTGCGCGGCGCGGATGGCGCTGATATAGCCGCCCGGGCCGGCGCCGACGACGATGACATCATATTGATCAGCCATGGATCTCTCCTCGCGAAGTTGGGAAGGGCGGCCGCAGCCAGCCCGCGGGTGCGGTCGGATTTTAACACGTCCAGCGCCGCGCGGCGGGTTACCTGTTTGGCCCATGTCAAATGGACCTATAAATCACCCGGAGGGGCGATGAGCCGGCATGACATTCGTCACTCCCCGCCGCCCGCCGGCTCTGTTATTTTCCTGCGCAATCGGCTCATTTTCAGCCGAGTCGGTCAACCCCCAAGGAGACGCCCGTGCATCAACTTTCCCTGACCACTGACGAGGCTGAGGTGCTTCAAGCGGCGCTGCAAAGCTATATCTCTGATCTGCGCCAGGAAGTCAGCCATACCGAGAACTGGCAGTTCAAGGCCGCGCTCAAGCAGAACGAAGCGCACCTGCGCCGGGTGCTGGATTCACTCTCGGTCAGCGAGCCAGAAGTCGCCTGACTTCTGCCCGGAACCGTTCCACGACCGCGCCCCGCTTGGTTCCAAGCGGGGCGCGGTGTTTAATCCGGCTGGATCGCAGCCTACTTCGTAGAGTCGGCGGGTTTCGGCTCCGCGCCGGCCGGCGGCTCCGCCTCCAGTACCGGGATCAGCAGGAGCAGAAACGCGGCGCCGGCCAGGGCATAGCCCGGCATCGGGGTGAGATTACCGACATACGGGTCTTTGGCAAACGGCTGATGGACGTAGCAATTGCCGTTGGCGTCCACCCGCCCCAGATAGTCATCCGGCCGGCCGGGGACATGCCGGAAGATTTTGCCGCTGCTGAGTTCCACCTGACCCACGTACTTGTCCGGCCCCAGCCGCGCCTCATAGATCCGGCCGGTGTCCAGTTCGACGCGGCCGACATACTTGTCCGGCCCGAAGCGCGTCTCGTACACCTTGCCGTCCCATTCCGTGTAGCCGATCTGCGGGTCCGGGGCCAATGGCCGGTGCAGATAAGCGCGTCCACCACCGCTCATGTTCGCCTCCTATGAGATGAAATTAATCGCCGGCCGGCTACCACGCATACGCTTCCGGCGCTTCGCCGCCCGGCCCCGGCCAGATCGTATCCAGCTTCTTGAGCGCCTCCGCGCTGAGTTTAATCTTCAGCGCGCGCAGGCTGCCATCTAATTGCGCCAGGGTGCGCGGGCCGATGATGGGCGCGGTGACCGCCGGATTGTGCAGCAGCCAGGCCAGCGCCACGTCGGCCGGCTTCTCGCCCAGCTTGCGGCAGAAGGCTTCATAGGCCTTCAGCTGGGCCGCGTATTTTTGGACATGCGCCTGCAGGCTCTCGCGCGCCCGCCGGCCCTCTTTGGCTTTGGCCAGCGCCCCGCCCAACAGGCCGCCGGCCAGCGGGCTCCAGGGGATCAGGCCCAGGCCGTAGGCGCGGCAGGCGGGGATGACCTCCAGCTCAATGGTGCGGTCTTTGAGATTGTAAAGACTCTGCTCGCTGACCAGCCCCAGAAAATGCCGGGCGCGCGCGGCCTCCTGCGCCTGCGCCAAGTGCCAGCCGGCGAAGTTGCTGCTGCCCGCGTACACCACCTTGCCCTGCCGCACCAGCGTCTCCAGCGCCTGCCAGACCTCATCCCACGGCGTCTCGCGGGCCACGTGGTGCATCTGGTACAGGTCGAGATACTCGGTCTGCAGGCGGCGCAGGCTGGCCTCGCAGGCCTGGCGGATGTGCCGGGCCGAGAGGCGCGAGTCGTTGGGCCACTCGCCCATGCGGCCGAAGACCTTGGTGGCCAGCACCACCTTCTCGCGCCGGCCGCCGCCTTGCGCGAACCAGCGGCCGAGGATCTGTTCGGTGACGCCCTCGCCCAGCTTGGCGCCATAGACATTGGCGGTGTCGAAGAAGTTCAGGCCGTGCTCCAGCGCGCGGTCCATAATCGCAAAGCTGTCCGCTTCGGCCGTGTGCGGGCCGAAGTTCATGGTGCCCAGGCACAGCCGGCTGACTTTCAAGCCGGTGCGGCCGAGGTGGGTATAGTCCATGCGGGTCTCCTAAAAGCCGGCGCTTGGCCGGCGCTATGGGCTGGCGAGCCCGAGGTCGAGATAGAACAGCACAAAGTAGCCGGCCAGCAGCACCAGCCAGCCGACCAATTGCACCAGATCCAGGAACTGCTGCCAGGTGAAGGCGAAATTCTCGCGCACCGTGTCGGTGATCGATTCGAGGTGGCCGAGCTTGTTGTGGACAGCCGCCTTCCACTCGTCAATATAGAACTCATCCACGATCAGGCGGTAGAGCTGGGCCGTATACCAATCCCCGATGAGCAGCAGCAGCTGTTCGGCCTTCTCAAAATCCAAGAGCAGCTCCAGGCGCTGCCCCAGCACTTCGCGCAGCCGGCCGGCGCCCAGCCGGAAGCGCCGCCGCCCGGTCAGCTCGCGCCGCAGCGCCTCCAGGTGGCGCTCGATGGCGCGGTCCAAGAGCCGGTAGCGCACCAGCTGGTAGTTGCCGAGCTTGAGGAGCTCGATCTCGGATTGAAAGTCGCCGTCCGCGTCGATGATCAGCGCGCCTTCCCAATCCACCACCGTCAGGTCGGCGTCGGCGTAGCGCGCGCG
>JAGOBN010000306.1 GCA_017999235.1 Anaerolineales bacterium
AGCCGGTCATAGGCATTGGCCACGGCAATGATGCGCGCCCCCAGGGGGATGGCGGCGCCGGCCAGCTTGTTCGGGTAGCCCAGGCCGTCATAGCGCTCATGGTGGTGGCAGATCATCAGCCCCGCCGTTTGCAGCGCCTCGATGCCGCCCAACAGCACTTGGCCCACCACCGGATGCCGCTGGATCATCGCGCGCTCCGGCCCGGTCAAGCCCGTCTCGGCCTTGACGCGCAGGCTGTCCGGCAGGCTGAGCTTGCCGATATCGTGCAGGGTCGCGGCGATCTCGACATCGCGCACCTCGGCCGGCTCCAGCTTCAGATGCTCGGCCATGAAGCGGGCCGTGGCCGCCACCCGCCGGGCATGGCTGCCTTCATTGCTGTCCCGCAGTTCCAGCAGGCTGGCAAAGACTCGGATCGTCTCGGCGAAGCTGGTATCCAGCTTGCCATACAGCGTTTGGAGCAGATCCCGCTGGGCGGTGACCTCGGCGGTCCGTTCGGCCACGCGCCGCTCCAGCAGCTGGTTGGATTGAGCCAGCACCGCGTTCTGCGCCTGCACCTGGGCCGTCAGGCGGCGGTTCTCCTGCACCAGTTGGTATTGATCAGCGGCCCGGCGCAGAGTCAGCCGCAGGTCGCCGTCCTCCCAGGGTTTGGTGATAAAACGGTACACCTGCCCGCGGTTGATGGCGTCCATGATCGCCTGCGGCTCGGCGTAACCGGTGAGCATCAGGCGCACGGCGTCCGGCTGCAGCGCGCGCGCCGCTTCCAGAAACTCCGTGCCGGCCATGCGCGCCATGCGCTGGTCGGACACAATCACGGCCACGGTCTCGCGGTTGAGCACCTCCACCCCTTCCAGGCCGTTGCGCGCCGTCAGCACCCGGTAGCCGTCCGGGCGCAGGGCGCGCTGCAGGGCGCTGAGCACATTCGGCTCGTCGTCCACCAGCAAGATCACGGGCGGGGCCGGCGGCGGGGCGGGTTCGGGGCCGGCCGGGGCCGGCGCCACTGGGGCCAAGTCAGTCATGGGGTCTGCGCCTCCGCGCTGTCGGCGTGCGGCCCGTGAATGGGGAGATAGATCGTGAAGGTGGTGCCGTGGCCTACCTGGCTGGCGACGTCAATTTGCCCGCCGTGTTCCTGGACGATGCCATACACCACGCTCAACCCCAGACCGGTGCCCTGGCCGATTTCCTTGGTGGTGAAGAACGGCTCGAACATGTGCGCGGCCGTCTCGCGCGGGATGCCGGGGCCGTTGTCCTGAATAGCGATGGCCACGTAATCCTCCAAAGCGCGCGTGCGGAGCGTGATCTGGCCGTTGTGCTCGATGGCCTGGGCGGCGTTGACCAGGATGTTGATAAACACCTGGCCCAGCCGGGATGGGTTGCAGCACACCTCGGGCAGTTCGCCGTAATCGCGTTCGACGGTGGCCTTGTATTTGATCTCGTTCCAGGCGATCTTGAGCGCGCTTTCCAGCCCCTTATGCAGATCGGCGTAGCGCATCTCGGCGCTCTGGTCCGAGCGGGCAAAGTTTTTCAGGCTGACGACGATGCTTTGCACGCGCTCGACGCCCTCCTGGGATTCGGCCACCGCCTGCCCCATGTCCTGCAGGAGGAAGTCCACGTCATGGCCGGCCTCGCACTGGGCCAGCCGAGGGTCGCCGGCCAGCGTCTGGCGGAAGCCCGTAATCAGCGCCCCCACCTCTTCGTTATAACGGCTGAGGGTGCTTAAGTTGCTGTGGATAAAGCCCAGCGGGTTGTTGATCTCGTGGGCGACGCCGGCGGCCAATTGGCCGAGCGAGGCCAGCTTTTCGGACTGCATCAGCCGGGCCTGCCAGCTGCGCTCGTCGGTGACATCGCGCACCACCAGCACCCCGCCGCCGGCCTGCACCGGGTTGAGAGCCACTTGAAAGGTCCGGCCCCGCCGGCCGCCGGTCACCTCCAGCGTCCCCGCCTTCCGGCCGGCCGCCTCGGCCAGCGCCGCGCCCTGCGGCGTCTGCGGACCGCACAAGGCGTCGGCGGCGTTCTGGTTGAGCAGCGCCGTCGGGCTGGTTTCCAACATGCGCGCCAGCGCGAAGTTGGAGCGGATAATCCGGAAGCGCTCGTCGTGCAGGGCCACGCCCTCCGCCAGCGAATCGAAGGTCAGCTCCCATTCGGATTTGGCGCGCGTCACCTGCTGGAACAGGCGCGCATTCTTCAGCGCCAGAGCGATGCCGCCGGCCACCGTCTGCAGAGTGGCCAGGTCGCCGGCGTTGAAGGCCCCCGGCTTGTCACTCTCGGCCATCAACACCCCGGCCACTTCGCCCTTCAAGCTCAGCGGCGCCGCCACCACGCTGCCGGCGCGGCCGCCGGCGTCCGGCTCCGCCGCCAAATCCGCCACCCACAAGCATTGCCCCTGGGCGATCACCCGGCGGGGAAAATCGGCGGACCCGCTCACCGACCCAGGCTGCGGAAACCCAGCGCTGACCGTGGGGCGCAGTTCGTCGCCCGCCACCAGCCAGACGCTGACCCGGCTGAACCCAAACGCCGTCTGCAGGCGCTGCGCCACGATCGTCAGCAGGGTGCGCTCGTCCAGGCTCTCCAGCGTCACCTGGTCCACCTCGTGGATCATCTTCAGCCGCACCTGCTCCTGCTTCAACTGCTGGGCGCGCTGGTTGACTTCGGTATATAAGCGGGCGTTCTCCAGCGCGATCGCGGCCCAGGACGCGAACAGGGTCAGCCGTTTCTCATCCCCCTCCGTGAACGGGTCCCCGATCTTGTTGATGGCCTCCAACACCCCCAGGATGTGCTCTTTCACTTTCAGCGGCACGGCCAAGATGGAGCGGGTGTTGAAGCCGGCGCTCTTATCCACGCCGGCGTAGAAGCGGGTATCGGCGGCGGTGTCGGCGATGGTCACCGTCTGGCCGGTTTGCACCACCCAGCCGGCCACGCCCTGCCCGCGCGGGATACGCACCTGGGCCAGATTCCCGGCGGCCAGCCCGCCCGAGGCGGCGCGGAACACCAGTTCGCCGGTGGCCGGCTCCACCAGCAGCACCGAGGTGGCTTCCACCCCCAGGGCGGCCTTGACTCGCACCAGGATCAATTCCAAGACCTGATCCAAATCCAGGGTGGAGGTCACATCGCGGGCGATCTCATCCAGCAGCGCGAACTCACGCAGGCCGATCAGAGACTGCTCCGCCTGGTGGAGCCGCTGCAGCGCGGGATGATCGGGCTGTTCCCATTCCGCGCCGGCCCCCAGTTCCACCTGATCAAAACCGCGCTCGATGAACTGCCGGGCGAGCGCTTCGGCCGCCGGCCCCAGGCGCGCCGCCGTCACCAGTTCGTGATAGGCGCGCCGGCCGGCTTGCAGGCCGCGCAGCAGGCAGGTGAAAGCCGCACCGCGCGCGCGCAGCTGCTGGGCGTGTTGGCGGCCCGCCTCCCCCAACGGCGCCAGCGCCGCTTCCGGAAAGCCGGGCTCCAGCCCGGACCCCGGCGCAGCCAAGACCTGTAGAAAAGCCTGCACCACGCACGGAATGAGCACCGCCCCGCTCTCGGCCGGCGCGGCGGCCTGGCCGGCCAGCCGGTCATATAATATTTGACGCCACGCTGGGGAATGGAGCGGCGGCGCCAGCGCCTCCGCGGCAGGCAGATGAGTCATACCGGTCACCTTCCAGCCTGGTCGGCCCGGTGAGGCGGTCAGCGCCCACCCAGGCCCAGGATGAGGTCATTTTAAGTAGCCGACCCGCTTAAAACAGTAAACCTTTGATAAAACTAGAGGACGCATCCCCGCCGGCCCGGCGAGCCGAGCAGGCCGGCGGACCGCTTGCGCCGCCGGCGGCTCTTCGCCATACTGGACGCCGGGCCGCGTGAACCGCATTCAAGGAGTCTGCATGTCCGGTCAACATCTGCCGATCGAGGCCTTACTTGACGAAAACCGCCAGCACGAGTGCGAGGGGGTGGGCGAACACCACATCTGCGTTAAAATCGCGTCCATCGCCGAACTGCCCACCCGCTTCGGCGATTTTCACATCGTGGCGTTTTGGAACAACCGGGACGGCAAGGAGCACGCCGCCATCGTGCGCGGCGATGTCACCCACGCGGAGGAGGTCCCGGTGCGCCTGCACTCCGAGTGCCTGACCGGCGACGCGCTGGGCTCGCTGCGCTGCGATTGCCGCGATCAACTGGAGGCCGCCTTGACCAAGATTGGGGCGCTGGAGCGCGGCATCGTGCTGTACCTGCGTCAGGAGGGCCGCGGCATCGGCTTTCTCAACAAGATCCGCGCGTACGGCCTGCAGGATTACGGCTATGACACGGTGGAGGCCAACCAGGCGCTGGGCTTCCGCGACGACGAGCGCGACTATGCCGTGGCCGCGCACATGCTGATGTCGCTGCGCGTCAAATCCATCCAGCTGATGACCAACAACCCGCGCAAATACAACGATCTCACCCGCTATGGGATCCAGATCACGGGCCGGCTGCCGCATGTCATTGCGCCCAACCCGCACAACGAGTTCTACCTGCGGACCAAGGCCGAAAAATCCGGCCATCTCATTGATTTCACCGGCCACGCCCGTCTGCAAGACCAGCTGGATCGGCCGGTGATCGTGGGCATGGCCCCCGATCAGATCGACGCCCTGAATGCCTGAAGCGCGCCGCGCCCGGCCCCATGCTTGAAATCACGCCCACCCTCTCCGTGCCGGACAGCGAATTGGAGGAGACCTTTGTGCGCGCCTCCGGCCCCGGCGGGCAAAACGTCAACAAAGTGGCCACCGCCGTCCAACTGCGCTTCGACGTCCAGCGCTCGCCGTCCTTGCCGGCCGAGGTGCGCGCGCGTTTGCTGACGCTGGCCGCCGGCCGGCTGACCACGGACGGTGTCTTGATCATCGAAGCGCGCCGCTTTCGGACACAGGAGCAGAACCGCCGGGAGGCGCGCACCCGGCTGAGCGCGCTCATCCGCCGCGCCGCCGAACCGCCGCGCCCGCGCCGGGCCACCCGCGTGCCGGCCGCCACCCGGCAGAAGCGGCTGGAGGGCAAGCGCCGGCGTGCCCAGGTCAAGCGCCTGCGCGGCAGCCGGCCCGAGCCGGAGGGCTAAGATGCCGCTCCCGCGCCGTCAAATCGCCGTAGCCGGCGCGCGGCTGGCGGTGGGACTGGTGGGCGCCGTCAACGTGGCCTGCGCCCTGGCCTTTCTGTTCCAACCGGAGCGTTACACCGCCGCCTTTGAAGTGGCCGGCCGGCCGGGACAGGTCATGGTGCAGGCGTTGGGGCTGGCTTTTCTGATGTGGAACGCCACCTACCCGCCCGTGCTGTGGAACCCGGAACGCCAGCGCGCGCTCCTGAGCGTGATCGTGGCCCAGCAGGCGCTGGGGCTGGCCGGCGAAACCTGGCTGTGGTGGCAGCTCCCGCCGGCCCATACTGCCTTGGCGGCCACCGGCCTGCGCTTCATTCTCTTTGACGGAGCGGGTCTGCTGCTGCTCGGCGCCGCGCGGGCCGGGCTGAGCGCCTGGGGCGTAAAAACCTAGGCGGGGCGGCCGCTGCGCGCAACCGCCCCGCCCTCAATCGCTTCCCCCTCGGATTTGATTTAGTTGAGGCTCAGCACCTGACGCGCGGCCGGCCGGGGAGCCGCCGGCACCGGCCGAGGCGCGGCGGCGGCCGATTGACTCTCGCCTAGGTTGAACCGCGCCACCACCGTCTGCAAGGTCGCGGCCATCTCCGCCAGCGCC
>JAGOBN010000307.1 GCA_017999235.1 Anaerolineales bacterium
TGTATATCGACCTGACGGCCGACAAGCTGGCCGAGGGCGCGCTGCAGGCCGGTTCAGTGATCACGGCGGTCACGACCCAGGCTGCCGGGACCGACGATTTTCAGGCCACGCTGCAGATTCTGGCGGACAATCTGGGCGGGCTGATCAAGGCCGATGGATGCTATATCACGCTGTGGGATGAAGCCCGGCAGCTGGCGCTGCCCGGCGCCGCGTATGGGCCGCTGCGCGACACCTACCTCCAGATGCGGCCTGAACCCGGCGAACGCACGCTGACCGCGGCGGTGATGGCGGCCGGCCACACCCTGGTAGTGGAAGATGTGCTGAACTCGCCGCACCTTGCGCCAGCCGTGGCCGCCGCCTTCCCGGCCCATTCCATGCTGGGCCTGCCGTTGATCGTGGGCGAGCGCCGGCTCGGCGCCGCGCTGATCGCGTTTAATCGGCCGCACCGCTTCAAGCCAGAGGAGATCGCGTCCGCCGAGCGCGCCACCGGCGCCATTGCCCTGGCGGTGGTCAAGGCCCAGTTGTTTCGAGAATTGCAAACCACCCATGCGGCGCTGATGGAAGCGTACGACTCGACCCTGGAGGGCCTGGCGCTGGCGCTGGAATTGCGCGATAAGGAGACCGAAGGCCATACCCGGCGGGTGACCGAGATGACGGTGCGGCTGGCCCAGCGCTTGAACCTGGCGGAGGCGGAGCTGGTGCATGTGCGGCGCGGCGCGCTGCTGCACGATATTGGCAAGATCGGCATCCCGGACGCGATTTTGCGCAAGCCCGGCGCGCTCACCGACGCCGAACGCGCCATCATGTGCAAGCACCCCACCTACGCGTATGAAGTCATCGCCGCCATCCCCTTCCTGTATCCGGCCATTGATATCCCGTATTGCCACCACGAAAAGTGGGACGGCAGCGGCTATCCGCGCGGCCTGGCCGGCGACGCCATTCCGCTGGCGGCGCGGCTCTTTGCCGTGGTGGATGTCTGGGATGCCTTGCTGGCCGACCGGCCGTACCGGGAGGGCTGGCCGGCCGAGCGCGTGCTGGCCCACCTGAGGTCGCTGGCCGGCTCGCATTTTGACCCGGCGGTGGTGGATGCTTTTCTGGCGCTGCTGACCGACGCCGCCAGCGCGCCGGCCGGAAGCGCCGAGCCGCAGCCATGACCACCATCGCC
Source organism: Anaerolineales bacterium (assembly GCA_017999235.1). The sequence continues at coordinate 1,166 of JAGOBN010000307.1, forward strand.
GAGATCGTCCGCCGGCGTCAGGCGCGCCGGCAGGCCGCCCAACGCGGCGGCCGCCGCTGGCTGCGCTGGGCGGCGGGGGCGGGGGCGGCCATGGCGTTGAGCCTGACCGCGCTGAGTCTGGCCGTGGCCGGCTTGGCCGGCGCGGTCTATGCCTATTTCACGCAAGACCTGCCCTCGGCCGAGGCGCTGCAGGCCGCCTTCAGCTCGGCCAACCCGGAGTTTTTCCAGACCACGCGCCTCTACGACCGCACCGGCCAGGCGGTGTTGTTGGAAGTGATCGATCCGCGCGGCGGTGACCGTCAGTATGTGGCTTACAACGCCCTGCCGCCGGAGATCATCAGCGCGACGGTGGCGTTGGAAGATCAGACCTTCTTCACCAATCCCGGCTATGACGTGGCCGGCCTGGCCCGGGCTTTGGTCTCCAACCTGCAAGGCCAGGCCATCCAGGGCGGCAGTTCCATCACCCAGCAATTAGTGAAGAACACCCTCATTCCGCTGGAACAGCGCGCGCTGCGCTCGTATGACCGCAAGGCGCGCGAGATCCTGCTGGCGGCTGAAATCACCCGCCGCTACTCCAAAGAGCAGATCCTGGAGTGGTATCTCAATACCAATTTCTACGGCAACCTGGCGTATGGCGTGGACGCCGCCGCGCTGGTGTATTTTGGCAAACACGCCGCCGCGCTCACGCTGGCCGAGGCCGCCGTGCTGGCCGCCATCCCGCAAAGCCCTGGCCTGAACCCGGCCGATAATCCGGAATTGGCGCAGGAGCGGCAGGGGGTGGTGCTGGCGGTGATGGCGCGCGAGGGCTTTATCACTGCCGCGCAGGCGGACGCCGCCCGGGCCGCGGTGCTGACCTTCCAGCCGCCGGTCAAGCGGTTTGACGTGCAGGCCCCGCACTTCGCGGTCTGGGCGCGCCAGCAAACCGAGCAGCTGCTGGATCGTCAAGGACTGGACGGCGCGGACTACGTCAACCGCGGCGGGTTGAAGATCTACACCACGCTGGATCTAACTCTGCAGCGCCAGGCGGAGTGTGTGGCGCAGACCCAGGTGGCGCGGCTGAGCGGCGCGGCCGCGGAGACGGTGGTGCCGGCGTATGGCGGCCGGCCGTGTGACGCTGCAGCGTTTTTGCCGGCGCTGGGCCGGGAGACGGCCGGGCAGGATTACCACGTCACCAACGCCGCCGTGGTGGCCCTGGACCCGCGCTCCGGCGAAGTGCTGGCCCTGGTAGGCTCGGCCGATTATTGGAACGCCGCCATCGCCGGCAGTTTCAACGTGGCGGTGGACGGCTTGCGGCAGCCCGGCTCGGCCTTCAAGCCGTTTACGTACTTGGAGGCCTTCCGGCAAGGCTATGCGCCGGCCACCATGGTGCTGGACGTGCGGACCCTCTTCCCCAACCCGCAAGGCGGCGGCGGGGCGACCACGGCCGAGCCGTATGAGCCTGAAAATTACGACCGCAAGTTCCACGGCCCGGTGAGCATGCGCCAGGCCCTGGCGCGCAGCTACAACCTCCCGGCCGTGGATACCCTGAATAAAGTCGGGGTGGATAACGTCATCCGTCTGGCGCAGCGGCTGGGGATCAACACCCTGGAGACGGGCGGCTACGGCCTGGCCCTCACGCTGGGCGGCGGCGAGGTGACGCTGCTGGATTTGACCTACGCCTACAGCGTGTTCGCCAACCAGGGCGTGATGGCCGGCGGCGCTGTCCCCGCCGATCAACTGCGCCCCGGCTTCCGGCAGCTGGACCCGGTCGTCATCCTGCGCGTCGAAGACCAGGCCGGCCGGGTGCTTTACCAGCACGCGCCGCAGACCCAGCCCGTGCTCAGCCCGGAACTGGCCTATCTGCTCACCGACGTGCTCTCGGATAACGAAGCCCGCGCCGCCGCGTTTGGCAGCGACAACCCGCTGCTGGTGAAGGGCTGGCGGGCGGCGGCCAAGACCGGCACCACCAACGATTTCCGGGATAACTGGACGGTGGGCTATGTGCCGGAATTGGCGGTGGGGGTGTGGGCCGGCAACGCCGATAACACGCCGATGCTGGGCGTGAGCGGGCTGGCCGGCGCCGCCCCCATTTGGCACGCGCTGCTCACGTATGCCACCCAGGCTTTCACGGCTCAGAGCTGGACCGCGCCGGCCGGTATCGTCCGCGTGACGGTCTGCGAGCCCTCCGGCCTGCTGCCGACGCCGTATTGCCCGTCCACACGGGAGGAAGTGTTCCTCAGCGGCAACGAACCGACGGTGCCGGATACGGTCTGGCAGCCCGTGATCATCAACCGGGAGACCGGCCGGCGGGCCACCGCCTGCACCCCGCCGGAGCTGGCCGAGGAAAGAGTCTTCCAGGTCTTGCCGCCGGAGGCCGCTGAATGGGCGGCGGCCGCGCGCCTGCCCCAGCCGCCGGCCGAGTATGACGCCATCGGCACCGCCTGCCTGCCGGCCGGCAACGTGGCTATTCTGGAGCCGGCCCCGTTCTCTTATTTGCGCGGCACGGTCACCATCACCGGGACGGCCAAGGCCGAGAACTTCGCCTTCTTCCGCCTGCAGTACGGGCCGGGACTGTATCCCACGGCCTATACCCAGGTGGAAGGCGACCGCTACGACCAGATGGAGAACGGCTGGCTGCAGACCTGGAATACGCAGGGGCTGGATGGCCTGTACTCGCTGCAATTGGTCGTGGTAAAGAATGACCCGAACGGCGGGCCCTACACGTTTGAGACCTCCAGCGTCCCGGTGACCATTGACAACCGGCCGCCGACGGTGAGTTTGATGGCGCCGGCGCCGGGCCAGGTCTACAGCGTCAGCGACGAGACGGTGGTGCTGCAGCCCCAGGTGGGGGATAACCTGTCCTTAACGCGGGTCGATTTTTATGTGGATGGCGCGCTCTGGGAGCGGGTGACCACCGCGCCCTACTCCACGCGCTGGCCGATCACCGGCCCGGGCGCGCGCACGGTCTTCGCCCGCGCTTATGACGCCGCCGGCAATTCCGCCGACAGCGAGCCGGTCACGTTTACGGTACGGTAGTAGGCTTGCCAGCGCCGGCGGAAAAGCCGTATGCTAGGGGAGAGCTCATCATGACCAACGCTGATCCCATCCTGGCGGGCCTCAACCGCCTGCGGCGCGCCGGCCGGCCGCTGGATTTGCTGAACCTGTATCACGGCGCCCCCATCGTTTATCCGGGCCGCGTGCAGGCCGTGGCGGAGTCGACGGCTATCGTGCATGTGCCGTCTTTCCAGATTGTGTGCCTGACGCTGGAGCCCGTGACCACCGTCCTCAGCCAGCTGCTGGAGGAGGCCGTCAGCGCCAGGGTGCTGGCCGTGGACCTGGCCGCCGGCCTGGCCACCCTGGGCCATTTTCAATACGCCAGCCAGCATATCGGCCACCGCATGACCGTGCGCGTGGCGCCGCGCCAGCCGGTCCAGGTGCCGGTCGAGTGCGGGGCGGTGGCCGTCGAAGGCGAGCTGGCCGATCTGTCCATCAACGGCATCGGCCTGCACCTTTCCACCGCGCAGGCGGCGGCTTTTCGGCCGCGGGCGGTGGTGCGGCTGCGTCTGCCCTTGCCCGGCACCACCACCGCGGCGCTGGATATCTCCGGCACGGTGCGGTTTGTGCGCTCCGAGGGGGATCAGGCCCGGCTGGGCATCACCTTTGCCCAGGACGTGCAGATGATGTCGATTTTGCCTTATGTCCGAGAACGTCAAAATGAGATCCTGACCGAGCTGCAGGCTGTATATGACAGCCAGCTTGGCCGGGTGCGCGCCGCCGTTTGACCCCGCTTTTTGGCCAGCCTTAGCACTCTGATAGAGAATTTGCTAAGAAGGTCTTGACAACGCCCCAGAGCTTTTAGTAATATACGCACGCAACTTAGCACTCTGGTTGAGCGAGTGCTAAGTTTTCCCTGTGTGACAAAACTACTCTTATCACCCATTTGAGGAGGCAAGATCATGGCTATGAATTTGAAGCCGCTGGGCGACCGCGTTGTCGTGGAGCCGATCGAACAGGAAGAGATGACGGCGAGCGGCATCATCCTGCCGGAAACGGCCAAGGAAAAGCCCCAGCGCGGCACGGTCATCGCGGCCGGCCCCGGCGCGCGCGATGAAGATGGCGACCGGATCGCCCTGGACGTCAAAGTCGGCGATGTGGTGTTGTACGCCAAATATGCTGGCACCGAATTCAAGGTGGATGGCAAGAAGCTCCTGATCCTGAAGGAAAGCGACCTGCTGGCCATCGTCGAGAGCGTGGAAGAGCCCAAGAAGGGCAAGAAATAAGCGGACCGGTTCGGATCCTGCAAGCTGACTTTTACATCTAAGGAGATTACTACCCATGGGCGCTAAGCAACTCGTGTTTTCGGAAGATGCCCGCCGTCGCCTGCAGCGCGGCGTGGATATCCTGGCCAATGCCGTCGCCACCACCCTCGGCCCCAAGGGCCGCAACGTGGCCCTGGACAAGAAGTTCGGCGCGCCGACCGTCACCCATGACGGCGTGACCGTGGCCAAGGAGATCGAGCTGGAAGACCCGTATGAGA
>JAGOBN010000308.1 GCA_017999235.1 Anaerolineales bacterium
CCCAGCTCCAGGGCGACGTGGCGGCCGAAGCCATCCTGCCGGATGAGCCGGCCCAGATCAGCGCCACGCTGATGGAGTGGTGCGACCAGCGCCGGCTGGATCTGATCTTCACCACGGGCGGCACCGGCTTTGCGCCGCGCGACGTGACGCCCGAGGCCACCCGCGCTGTCCTCGACCGCGAAGCGCCGGGCCTGGCCGAGGCCATGCGCGCCGCATCTATGCGGGTGACGCCGCACGCCATGCTCTCGCGGGCGGTGTGCGGGCTGCGCGGGCGCACGCTCATCATCAACCTGCCGGGCAGCCCCAAAGCCGTGCGCGAAAATCTGGCAACCCTGGCGCCGGTCCTGCCGCATGCCCTCGCCCTGCTGCGCGACGACCCCGGCGCCGAAGCCGGCCACCGCGCCGTCTAGCCTCCCCGCCGTATGCTCAAGCCGCTGATTACCGGCCGCGCCTGGGGCCGGCACGTCTGGGCGCTGGCCTTTCTCGCCGCGCTCACCCTGGTCTTTTTCTGGCCGGTGACCTTGGGCGTGGGCTACATCCCGCGCGGCGGCGGCGACCTGGTGAGCCTGCTGTGGCCCAACTACCACTACGCCGCGCAAGCGCTGTGGGCGGGCCGGCTGCCGTTGTGGAACCCCACCGCCTTCGCCGGCGCCCCCTTCGCGCTCGATAACCAGGTCAGTTTTTTTTACCCCATCAACCTGGCGGCTTGCCTGCTCTGGCCGGCGCTGCCGTACGCGGCGATGGAGGGGCTGGTGCTCTTCCATACCTGGCTGGCCGGCGCGAGCATGTACGGCCTGCTGCTGGCGCTGCTGGCCGAGGACGACTCGCCCTCGGTCTGGCCGGCGCTGCTGGCGGCCGTGGCCTACATGTTCTCGGACGTTTTCATCACGCATCTCGGCAACCTGAACTTGAATGCGGTCTCCGCCTGGCTGCCGGCCGCTTTCGCGGCGCTGTATCTGGCGTTGACGCGGCGCTCGGCCGGCTGGGCGCTGACGGCGGGCCTGGCCGTGGGTCTGGCGGTGCTGGCCGGCCACGCGCAGATGACGTTTATTGTGGGCGCGGGGCTGGCCGCCTACACCGTCTGGGAGGTGGCGCGGACGGCGCGCACCGCCGGCTGGCGGCCCTCGGCCCAAGCGGCCGGCCTGGCGCTACTGGCCGCGGTCGTGGCCGTGGGCGTGGGCGCGGTGACGCTGCTGCCCACGTTGGAGATGACGCCGTACACGGCGCGCGTCAAGCTGGATTACGCCCAAGCCGCCTCTTACTCGATCCCCTGGGAAGGGCTGGCCGGCCTGTTCTCGCCGCTGGCGCTGGGGCGGGGCGCGGCGGATTTCTGGGGGGCCTGGGACCGCGTCGAGCTGGGCTATCTGGGGGTGGCGCCGCTGTTCCTCGCCGGCCTGGCGCCGTTCCGGGGCCGGCGCGGCTTGCCCGTGTTTCTGGCGCTGCTGGCCGGCGGGGCGCTGCTGGTGGCGCTGGGCAGCCACACGCCCGTGCATCGCTGGCTGTATGATTTTGTCCCCGGTTTTTCCGGCATGCGCGTGCCGGCCCGCTTCATCCTGCTGACCGATTTTGCGCTGGCGGCGCTGGCCGGCTGCGGCCTGCAGGCCCTGGGGACGGTGTCCCGCCGGCGGCTGATTCTGTGGGGGCTGGCGCTGGCGGCGCTGGCGCTGGCGGCGCTGGGGTGGGGTGTCAGCGCGGCGGCGGCGGAAGCGGGCCGCGTTTGGCCGGCGTCGGCCACGGCCGGGCTGCTGATTACCTTGGGCCTGCTGGCGGCGGGCCTGGGGCTGGCGCTGTGGCGGCGCGGGCCGGCCGCCGGCCTGGCGGTGCTGCTCCTGGCCGCGGACCTGATCGGGCAGGGCGCGTGGATCGAAGTGGACTTTGAGCCGCCGACGCGCGGCCTGGAGCGCTCGCCGGCCGTGGACTTTGTGCTCCAGCAGCCCGGCCCGACGCGCGTGGACCCGGCTTCGGGCGTGGTGGCCTCCATCGCGTCGCTGTATGGCTTCGAGAACATCACCGGCGTTAATCACGCGCTGGTGCTGGCGGGGTATCAAACCTATGTCGGCGCGATGGGGCCGCGCGGCTCGCGCCTGTACAACTTCCTCAACGCGCAGTGGCTGCTGGCCGCCAAGGATGCGCCGCCGGCCGCTGATCCCGCCATTGTCCCGGTCTTCACCGACGACCCGGCGCTGGATGTCTATCTCAATACCAACGCCCAGCCGCGGGTGCAGCTGATCCACGCCGTTCAAACGGTGGCTACCGGCGAGGCCGCCTTTGCGGCCATCCTGGACCCGGCCTTTGACCCGGCGCGCGAGGTGGTGCTGCAGACCGGCGCGGCCGGCCGCCAGACGTGGCCGGCGGATGGCCCGTCGAATTTGTATTACCTGGATTACGGCGCGGAGTATCAACGCGTGGCCGTCACCGCGCCGGCGCCGGGCTATCTGGTCTTGAGCGAGGTCTGGTATCCGGGCTGGCGCGCCTGGGTGGATGGGCGGGCCGCGCCCGTGGAGCGCGCCAACTTCGCCTTCCGGGCCGTGCGGGTGGAGGCCGGCGACCAGGTGGTGGAGCTGCGCTTTGTGCCGGCCTGGCAATACGCGGGCCTGGCGCTCACGGCCGGCACCCTGGCGGCGCTGGCCGGCGCCGTGGTCTGGAAGCGGCGGGCCGGGGCCGCGCCGCGATGAGCCGGCGCGTCGAGTGGCTGCTGCTGGGCCTGATCTTGCTGCTGGCCGGCGCGCTGCGGATGGGCCGGCCGGACCTGACCGAATTCAAGCGCGACGAGGCCGCGCTTTATCGCCTGGCCTTGGACGTGGCCGAGTTCAAAGCCTTCCCCGTGCGCGGCATCGGTTCCTCCGTGGGCGTGCCGAACACCCCCATCAGCGTCTACCTCTTCGCGCTGCCGCTGTTTTTGTGGAAGAGCCCGTTGGCCGCCACGCTGTTCGTGGGCGCGCTCAACACCGCTTCGGTCGCGCTGGCCTATGCGCTGGCGCGCCGCTACTGGGGCGGGCGGCCGGCGCTGCTGTCCGCCTTGCTCTACGCGGCCGCGCCCTGGGCGGTGTTGTACTCGCGCAAGCTCTGGGCGCAGGATCTGCTGCCGCTGTTTGTGGTCGGCCACGTCTTCACGGCCTTGCTGACGTTTGTGGAAGGCCGGCGGCGCTGGCTCATCCCGCATCTGGCCCTGCTGGCGCTGGTCGTGCAGATCCACTACGCCGGCGCGGTGCTGGCGCCGCTCACCGGTCTGCTGCTGATGGTTTACTGGCGGCGGGTGGATTGGCGGCTGATGGGCTGGGGCGCGCTGGCGGCGGCGCTGCTGGCGGCGCCGTTTGCCTGGTATCTGGTGACTGAATTGCTGGATCAGGCCTCCCTGACTGCGCTGCTGGAACTCACCGGCCGGCCGGCCGTTTACTCGGCCGACGCCGTGTGGCTCACGGCGCTGGTGGCGCTGGGCCTGGAGGTCCATTCGCCGGCCGGCCCGGCGGCCTTCCGGGATTTCCTGGGGACGGTGCCGGATTTCACGCCGCTGCTGATGGCGGGCGGCGGCGTGCTGGCGGCCGGCGCCGGTCTGGTGCTGTGGCGGGCGCGGCCGGGCGCGCCGCGTTCCGTGGCGGATCAGGCCGGCCTGGTGGTGCTGGCCTGGCTGGCCCTGCCGGTGCTGTTTTTCCTGCGGCACGCGACGCCGGTTTACCCCCACTACTTCATCCTCTTCTTTCCCGCGCCGTATCTCTTGGCCGGCCTTGCGCTCGACGCGGGCCTCACGCGCTGGCCCAGCGGGTGGGCGCGCGGGCTGGGCTGGGCTTTTCCGGCGGCGCTGGCCGGCGCGCAAACTTGGCTGGTGGTGGCGCTGCTGGGGTTCCTGGGCGCGCGCGCCACGCCCGGCGGTTTTGGCGTGCCGCTGGGGACCTTGCTAGCCGTGGCGGAGCAGGCCCACGGCGCGCCGGAGGTGCTGGTGTTGAGCGCCGGCGCCGATCCCGGCTTGGATGAGATCCCGGCCGTCTTCGATGTCTTGCTGCGCGATACCCCCCACCGCTTTGCGGAGGCGCGCACCACGGCGGTTTTCCCGGCCGGCCCGGCGCTGGTGATCGTCTGGCCGGCGGCCGAGCCTTATCCGGGCGCGGCCCGCTATCCGGCGGATGTAACCATTCCGTTGCGCGCCGGCGAGGGCGCCGTGCACATTACCCGCTGGACCGGCCGGCCGCCGCCCGTGCCTCGGCCGCGCGCGGCCTCGGCCTTGCTGGCCAATGGCGTGGAGGTCTTGGGCAGCGGCGGCGCTGCCGCGCAGTGGGAGCTGTGGTGGCAAGCGCCGGCCGGCGGCCCCGGCGAAAACATGACCGTCTTCGCGCATCTGCTGGACGCGGCCGGCGGGCGCGTAGCGCAGGCCGATCTCCCCACCTATCCGGCCGCGGGCTGGCGGGCCGGCGATGTGGTCGTCAGTTACTTCCCGCTGGCGGGCAGCGGCGTCGCCGTCCGAGCCGGGATGTATGGAACGCAATCGCTCACGCCCGTGGACGTGCTGGATGTGAACGGCAACCCGGCCGGCCAGTGGCTCGAATTCCCGTTGGCCGTTGAGCCATGAGAGGCCGCCCGGCCCAGGCTTCTCCAGCCACGCACGACCTGAACCCGCTTTAAGGGGACGCTCATGCCTAATCCCAAAACGATCCTGATCACCGGCTGCTCGTCCGGCTTTGGCCGGGTTACCGCCCTGCATCTGGCGCGGCGCGGCTGGCGCGTGTTCGCCACGGTGCGCCGCGCCGCCGACCGCGAGCGCCTGCTGGCCGAGACGGCCGGCCTCCCGGTGGAGGTCTTTTTGTGTGACGTGGCCGACGACGCCCAGGTGGCGGCGCTGGGCCAGGCCGTGGCGGAGCGGACCCCGCGCCTGGACGCCCTGCTCAACAACGCCGGCACCGCTTTCCCCGGCCCGCTGGAATTTCAGCCGCTGGCCGACCTGCGCCGGCAATTGGACATTAACGTCGTCGCTCAAATCGCGGTGACCCAGGCGGTGCTGCCGAGGCTCAAAGCGGCGCGCGGGATCATCATCAACGTCTCCAGCATGGGCGGCCGGCTGGTCTTTCCCATCACTGGCGCGTATCACGCCAGCAAGTACGCGTTGGAGGCGCTGAGCGATGCGCTGCGGATTGAGCTGGCGCCGTTCGGGGTCAGGGTGGTGGTGCTGGAGCCGGGCGGCAGCCCGACGGGCATTTGGGGCGCCGGCGGCCGCCACGCGGACGCGGTCTGGCACGACCCGCGCGCGGACGCTTACCGGCCGCTGATGGACCGCTATTTACAGCTGGCCGGCGCTTCGGCGCGGGAGGGCTTCCCGCCCGAGCAGTTCGCGGCGCTGGTGGAACGGGTGCTGGCCGCCGGCCGGCCGCGGGCGCGCTACGTCATCCCGGCCCGCGCCGGAATCAATATTCGGATGCGGGCGCTGCTGCCGGATTGGGCCTGGGACGCCGTGCTGCGCCGCCTCTTCCGCTGGTGATTTACTTCAGTCCCAGGATGTGCCGGGCGATAACCAGCCGCTGAATCTCGCTCGCGCCTTCGCCAATCGTCATCAGCCGCGCGTCGCGGTAGATGCGCTCCACCGGGAACTCGCTGGAATAGCCGTAGCCGCCGTGGATCTGGATAGCGTTGCGGCAGACGCGCTCGGCCATCTCCGTGGCGAAGAGTTTGGCCTGCGCGGCCT
>JAGOBN010000309.1 GCA_017999235.1 Anaerolineales bacterium
GTGATGGAAGAAGGAAAACGCGTCCAGAAGACGCTGTGCACCAAGTGCATCAAGGCGATGTCCAAGCTCAAGTAACTTCGTCAACGCTCGCTGCCCGCGCCGGCCTGTCCGCAGGCCGGCGTTTTTTGTTTGGCTCAGCCGCCCGCCAGCCCGGCCCGCAGCGCCGCGATAGCGGCCCCGATAGGCTGAGCGGTCTTGAACACCGCGCTGGCGGCCACAAACACGCGCGCGCCGGCGGCCGCCGCCTGAGCGCCCGTCAGCGCATCCACCCCGCCGTCAATCTCCAGCTCCGCCGCCAGGCCGCGCTCGTCCAACAGGCTCCGCAACTGCCGGATCTTGGGCAGCATGCTGGGGATAAATTTCTGCCCGGAAAAACCGGGGTTGACGGTCATGGCCAGCACCAGATCGACATCCGCCAGGACCTCGGCCACCGCGCCGGCCGGCGTGCCCGGATTCAGCGCCACCCCCGCCCGCACCCCCAACTCCTTGATCTGCTGGAGCGTGCGGTGCAGGTGCGGGCAGGCCTCCACATGGACCGTCAGCACATCGGCGCCGGCGCGCGCAAAAACAGCCAGATGGCGCTCGGGCGCTGTGATCATCAGGTGGACGTCCAACGGCAGGCGCGTGGCGCGCCGCGCGGCTTCCACTATCACCGGCCCGAAGGTCAGGTTCGGCACAAAGTGTCCATCCATCACGTCGATGTGGATCCACTCGGCGCCGGCGGCCTCACAAGCCGCAATCTGCTCCCCTAAACGGGTGAAATCCGCCGATAGAATTGAAGGCGCAATCTTCATGGCGGCGTCATGATACCTGACGGGAGGGTGAAAAACAAGGACTTGCCCCGTTATGGTCCAGTCAGCGGCCCTGGAAACGCAAAAACCACGCGGTGAGCACGGTCTCGGCCGGCTTGCCGCGCACCGAGAGCGATAGATCCTGCAAGGCGACCAGCGGGTTGTAGCCGGCGGCGGTCACCCCGCCCAGCCACGGCCGGCTATAGGCGGCGGCCAGCAGCGCGTTGTAGATCTCGGCCTGTTCGCCCAGATCCAGACCGTAACGCGGGTCCTCAGCGGCCTCCGGGTTGAAATCCCAGAACGGGTGGCACTGCCCATCCGCGCGCGGCAAACACTGGGTGGCGGCGCCATCGGCGGCGTAGTAGTTGGCGCTCAGCACCACCGGCTTGTTAAAGCGCTGTTGCAGCGGGAGGAGCTGGGTATCCAGCACGCCGCCGGCGTTGGTGAGCAGATCGCTGGGGGTGGGCGCGGCGGAGGCGGCCAGGGCCGCCCAGCCCGCGACGCGGATAACGTCCACGCTGTCCAGAAAGGCCGGCGGGGCGGGCCACACGCTCTGGCCCAGCAGCATTTCAAAAGCCAGCCGGCCGCCAAAGCGCTGGCGCACTTGGGCCAGCAGCCCACGCCAGCGGGCATCGGCGTCCGGCGGCGCTTCCGGCTCGCCGGGCAAGGCCGGCCGGAGCTTGAAATCCCCCACCACCAGCTCATCCGCGTTGGCGCGCGCGGCCACCTCCGCCTGGGTCAGGAGATAGCGCTCGTAAGCCGCGAACCACGCGGCCCAGTAATCGGGGCTGAAGGGCGCGCCGGCCCAATAATCGCAGACGCCGTAGGGCGTGTACGCGCAGGTCACCGGGTGCAGGACCACGCTCAGGCCGGCGCCGCGCGCCTGTTCGGCCAGCGCCGTGAACTCGGCCGGCGGCAGGGAGAGCGCCAGATCATCCGCCAGGACCGGGGGGGCGGCATTGAGCAGCACGCCGCGGCGGTAGACGGTGAGCGTGTTGGCGGCCGCCGCCCGCATGGCGCGCAGCGCGGCGCCATAGAACGGCTGGGCATTGGGCTGCCAGGCTTCCGGCCAATCCAGGCCGGCCACAAAGTACGGGCGCGGCGCCGGCGCCGGCAAAGCCACCGTCACCGGCGCGGCCGCCGCCTGCCACCGCCAGGCCGCGATCTCGGTCTTGAGCACTTGCGGCAGCAGGGTGGGCGTGAAGGCGTGGCTGAGCGCGGCCCGGCCGCCGGCTTCGTCGGCGGCGCCGCAGGCGTAGTTGCGGCAGTAGCGGTAGAAAACGCTGCCGGTGAAATCCTCCGGCGCATTCAGGACAAAGCGCCAGCGGTTGAGGCCGGCGCGCCACATCGGCACCGGGGGCAGCCAGTCGGTGGTGCGGAACTGCACGGTGAGCACGTCATCGGGCGGCGTGCCGGCCGGCGTGGTCACATCAAACTCCACGGGCGCGGACGGGCCGGCGTGCCAGCTGGCGATGGTGTCTTCGACGATCGCGTCGGTGAAGGGGACGATGTATTCGCGCCGCCGGCGCTGGCCGCCGGCATCGAGTTCGCTGTTCCAGTAGCCGTCCCCCAGGCTATAAGCATAGTGCAGGACCGTCCCCTGATAAAGCTCGACGATGACGGCGAAGCGGCCATCTCCCAGCGGGGCCAGGGTGGGCGCGCGCGCCGCCAAGGTGCTGGCCTGATGCGGGCCGGGCACAAAGATATCCCCCAACGCCGCGCCCTCCCCGATCAGCCGCAGGGTGGCCTGCGGATCGGTGCCGGCCGGCGGGCGCACCACAAACGTGATATGGACGGCATTGGGGTCGGGCGCGGCCAGGTCCAGGCCGGCCACCTGGCTCGGCGGCACCACCACGCTGGCCTGGACCGGCTGGAGCGCCCCGGTCGGCGCGAGGACGGTGACCCGCTGTTCGCCGGCCGGGACGTTGTACAGGGTATAGCGGCCATCGCCGGCGGTGAGCGTCAGCTGGCCGGCCGCCGCAACCATGGCGCCCAACACCGGCTGGCCGGAGTTGCTGTTGCGGACGATGCCGGTCAGAGCGCCCTGGTCGCCGGCGAAGGCCTGATCCGCCCAGGCCGCCACGCTGTCCACGGCGGCGGCCGGTGGCTCGGCCGCGATCAGCAGCCGGTACGCCACCGGCCGGCCGGCCGGCGTCACTTCCGGCACCTCGCCGGGCAAGGTGCGCGTATACCGGTAGCGCAAGACACTGCCCAGGGTGGCGGCCACACTGCCCGACCAGGTCTGGTCCGCGGCTTGGAGCAGCGGGATGAACGTCACCTGTCCGCTGAGGGGGTTGAACACCTGCACGGCCAGCCCGGCATTCGCCGGCGTGCCGGCCGGCACCCGCACCCGAAAGCTGACCAGGCCGCTGGGGGCGGCGGTGGCCGTGGGGGCCGGCGGCGGCGGCGGGGTCCGCGTCGCGAACGTCAGCTGCGGAAGCGGCAGGCTGTCGCACGCGGTCAGCCAGAGGGCCAGCAGCAACCCCAGCCACCCGGCCCGCTGAAGACGATGAGGACGCATGGACCCCTCCTTGGACCCGCGTCCAGCGCGGGCCGTTAGCTCAACCAAAAGAGTGTAAAAGCCGCCGCCATGTAGCCGGCCAGGCCGGCCCCCAGACCCAGCAACGCCGCCGGCCGCTCATCGGTCGGGGAGAAGGCCGCGCCCAGCCCCAGGCCGGCCGCCATCAATCCCAGGCCGCCGGCCATCTCGGCCGCCACGCGCGTGGTCAGCGCCTGCGGCTCCACCAGCACAAAGGCGATGCCTAACCCGGCGATCACCACCGTGACCAGGCCCGTCGAGCGCGCCCACCGCGCCAGGCGGTCCGTGCGGTTCGGCACCATCGGCGGGATAATATCGAGCGTGGGGTCAGCGCTCGAAGCGCTCAGCGTGCCGTACAGCATCCGGAACAACAGGAAATTCTGAATCGCGTTAAACGCCAGCACCGCCTTGACGCCGACCACGATGGCCAACTCCCAGCCATCCAGGCCCGTCATTTGCACAATCGGGTCCGGGCCGGGCAGGCTCAACGCGGGGTTGAGGCTGGGGACACACGCGAAGGCGAACAGCACCGCCGCGAGGGCCAGCAAGGCTGGGTCGCCCCACAGCAAGGTAAAGAAGCCGGCCGCGATGAACGGCAGGCCGGCCACCGGGTGCAGCGGCGTGGTGGTGAGGGCCACCCATTGGGCCAGCACGCCGTAGCCGATCAAGACCCAGCCGGTGGTCTTCTGCGTGCGCTCCAGGCGCTTAACGGCCTCCTGGAGGTGAGGGTTGGAGGTGGAGATGGTTTTGGGCATGCGGGCGATTTGGAAATTAGGATTTAGGGTTGGGGTGATTGTATCATTGGGGTTGCGGTGAAGCTCCCGGAGGCGGCATGGATGTGATTGAAAGCCGGATCGTCAAGGACGAGCATTTTGCGGCCAACGCGGCCCATCACCAGGCGCTGGCGGATGAACTGCGCGCCCGGTTAGCCCAGGTGCGGCAGGGCGGCGGCGAGAAGTACCGCGAGCGGCAGGCCGCGCAGGGCAAGCTCTTTGTGCGCGAGCGGCTGGACTTGCTGCTGGACCCGGGCGCGCCCTTCCTGGAGCTCTCGGGGCTGGCGGCCTGGGACCTGTATGGCGGGGAGGCGCCCGGCGCCGGCCTGGTGACCGGCATCGGCCGGGTCAGCGGGCGGGAGGTGCTGATCGTGGCCAACGACGCCACGGTTAAGGGCGGCACCTACTTTCCGCTTACGGTCAAAAAGCATCTGCGCGCCCAGGAAATCGCGGCCGAGAACCACCTCCCCTGCCTGTATCTGGTGGATTCCGGCGGCGCGTTTCTGCCGCTGCAGGCCGAGGTCTTCCCCGACCGCGAGCACTTTGGCCGGATCTTCTACAACCAGGCGCGGCTGAGCGCCCAGGGCATCCCGCAGATCGCGGTGGTGATGGGCAGCTGCACGGCCGGCGGCGCGTATGTGCCGGCCATGAGCGACGAGACCATCATCGTCAAAGGCACCGGCACCATCTTCCTAGGAGGGCCGCCGCTGGTCAAGGCCGCCACCGGCGAGGATGTCACGGCCGAAGACCTGGGCGGCGCGGCCGTCCACACGCAGCGGTCCGGGGTGGCCGATCATTTGGCCGAGGACGACGAGCACGCGCTGGAGATCGCGCGGCAGATTGTTGCCACGCTGGGGGACCAGCCCCGCGGCCCCCGGCCGAAGGCGTTCGCTGAGCCGCTCTACCCGGCCGAGGAAATCTACGGCCTGCTGCCGCGCACCTTCCGCGAGACCTATGATGCCCGCGAATTGATTGCGCGGCTGGTGGATGGCAGCCGCTTCCGCGAATTCAAAGCCCTGTACGGCACCACCCTGGTGACCGGGTTTGCGGACATCGACGGGTATCCGGTCGGGATCCTGGCCAACAACGGCGTCTTGTTCAGCGAGTCGGCGCTGAAGGGCGCGCACTTCGTGGAGCTGTGCGCGGCGCGCGGCCGGCCGCTGCTCTTTCTGCAGAACCTGACCGGCTTCATGGTAGGCCGCGAGTACGAAGCCGGCGGCATCGCCAAAGACGGCGCCAAGCTGGTCCACGCCGTCTCCAACGCCGGCGTCCCCAAGCTGACCGTGATCGTGGGCGGCTCGTTTGGGGCCGGCAACTACGGCATGTGCGGGCGCGCGTACCAGCCGCGCTTCCTGTGGATGTGGCCCAACGCGCGCATCAGCGTGATGGGCGGCGAACAGGCCGCCAACGTGCTGCTGACGGTCAAACAGGAACAATTGGCGCGCGAGGGCAAAGCGCCGCTGACGCCGGCCGAAGCCGCCGCGTTCACGCGCCCGACGCTGGAGAAGTACGAGACCGAGGGCCATCCGTATTATTCCACCGCGCGGCTGTGGGA
>JAGOBN010000310.1 GCA_017999235.1 Anaerolineales bacterium
CCCAGCGTACAGTACGCCAGTTTCTATGTCGCCGCGCAGAAAGGGTATTTCGCGGCCGAAGGCTTAAAGATCGAGTTTGATTATTCATTCGAAACGGACGGCGTCCAACTGGTGGGCGCCGGCCAACTGCCCTTCGCGGTGGTCTCCGGCGAGCAGGTGCTGCTGGCGCGCGCGCAAGGGCTGCCGGTGGTCTACGCGCTGGCCTGGTTCCAAAAATACCCGGTCGCCATCATATCCAAGGCCGGCGCCGGGATCACGACCCCGGCCGACTTGCGCGGCCACAGCATCGGCGTGCCGGTGCTGGCCGGCGCCTCGTACGTGGGCCTGCGCGCGCTGCTGACCGCCGGCGGCCTGACACCGGAAGACGTGACCATTCAGGAGGTGGGTTTCAATCAGGTGGAGGCCTTGACGGCCGGCCGCGTGGACGCGGCGGTGGTCTATTCCAACAACGAGCCGGTGCGTTTGGCCGCGCAGGGCCAGGCGCTGGATGTCATCCAAGTGAGCGATTACGCGGTCCTGGCCGCCAACGGTCTGCTGACCAACGAGGCGACGATCCAGACCGAACCCGAACTGGTGCGCGGCTTCGCGCGCGCGCTCATCCACGGCACGCAGGACGCCCTGGCGGACCCGGCGGAAGCCTACGCCCTCAGCAAGCCGTTTATCGAAGGCCTCCAGGATGAGGCCGTGGAGCAGCAGGTCCTGGCCGCCACCCTGGCGCTTTGGAAAGCCGACCGGCTGGGCCAAACCAATCCGCAGGCTTGGGAAAACATGCAGGCCACGCTGCTCGACGCGCAGCTCTTGACCGCGCCGCTTGATCTCACCCAGGCGTACACGAACGCGTTTGTGCCGTAGTCTCTGAGGCTCGGGCATTGAGGGCCGAGGCCTTATGCCTGGGTCCTTATCCCTGCAACCTTAACCTGTATCCCTGCTAATGCCACCCGTCCTCGCCGTTGAGCGCCTGACCCACACCTACCCCAATGCGGACGATGACCGGCCGGCGCTGGAGACGCTCAGTTTCGCGCTTCAGGCGCAGGAATTTGTGTGCGTGGTGGGGCCGTCGGGCTGCGGCAAGAGCACGCTGCTGAAGCTGGCGGCCGGCCTGCTGACGCCCACCGCCGGCCAGGTGCTGTTCGAAGGGGCGCCGCTGGCCGGCCCCTCCCGCCGGATCGGCCTGGTCTTTCAAAAAGCCAATCTCATGCCGTGGCGCACCGCGCTGGCCAACGTGCGCCTGCCGCTGGAGCTAGCCGGCGTGCCAGCGGCCGAGGCCCAGGCGCGCGCCGCCGCCGCCCTGCACCGGGTGGGGCTGGCCGGTTTCGAGCACAGCCGCCCGGCCGGCCTCTCCGGCGGCATGGAACAGCGCGTGGCTCTGGCGCGCGCCCTGGCGCAAGAGCCGGACCTGCTGCTGCTGGATGAGCCCTTTGGCGCCCTGGACGCGCTGACCCGCGAGCGCCTGGGCGCCGAGCTGGTCCGGCTGTGGGAGGCGCGCCGGCTCTCGGTGTTGATGGTGACGCACTCGATCCCGGAAGCCCTGCTGCTGGCGGACCGGGTGCTGGTGCTCACGCCGCGCCCCGGCCAGCTGCGTCTGGCGCTGGAGGTTCCGCTCCCACGCCCGCGCCAACTGGAGATGGAGCACAGCCCGGCTTTTGGGGAATTGGCGCGCCAGGTGCGCGCCGCCATCGGCTGAGCCAAAAAAACAGGACGGCCGGAGCCGTCCTGAACTGTGAGCTTGTTTTGGCCGGCCGTTTTACGGCTGCGCCACCGCCGCCGGCTTGGGCCGGCGCATCCGGCGCCACGCCAGCCGCCCGATGAAGAACAGCGGCGTCCCGCACAGCAGGCCCAGCGGCAAGAGGTAGATGCCGATCCAGATCAGGGCCGAGGCCAAATCCTGCAGCGCGCTGATCAACGCCTCCACGGCCTCCTTCGCCACGCCTTCCGCCTTCCAGCCGCCAATCTCAATCGGCTGGCTGAGCGCGTCCGGGAGCAGGCTGACGCCGATATAGGACATGGCCGCCGCTTCGCTGTAGTACTGCATCTGCCCCTTGACCTGCTCAATCTGGCCGCGGATGCTGGTGAGCTGGTTGAAGACGTTCAGCACATCTTCGGTCCGTTTGGCTTCCGCCATAATCTGCTGGAGCTGCGCTTCCGCCGCCTCCAGGTTGCGCAGCTGGCTCTCCAAGTCCGTGTACGTGGCGGTCACGTCTTCGCCGGTGATGCTTTCGGTTTCGGCCTGGCCGGTCACGGCCAGCGCGCGGATTTGGGTCAGCGCTTGATCCAGGCTGGCCGCCGGCACGCGCACGGCGATGTTGGCCTGCATGTACTTGTTGCCGGCCGCGTCGATCGAAGCCAGGGAGGCGCCGGAGTTGACGACAAACCCGCCCATCCCTTCCGCCAAAGCCGCGATGGCGCGGCTGGCCGCGATGGGGTCTTTGACCACCAGGGACAAGTTGGCGTTCTTAATGACCATGCGCTCGACCGCGTTGCCGGCGGCGCCCGGTTTGGGGGCTTCGGCCGGCGCGACCCCGTCGGCGGCCGCGTAGCTTTCCGAGACCACCGGGGCGCCGGCCCCGCCGGATGCCGTGGACTGGCGCAAGGTCTGCAATTCATCGTAATCGGCGGGGGCGCCGGGGGTAGCGGCCGGCGCGCAGGCCGCCAAAACCAGGGCGCCGAGCAGAGTGATCAAACTGAGCTTTTTGAGCATGGCTTCCTCCCAGGAAAAGAGTGCGTCATACCTGGGACGCCGGCCCGGGGTCCGGGGTTCCCGGCCGGCGCCGAGACTTACCAGCCGTAGGCGATGCGGATGATCAGGCGTTCGGGGAAATGCGCGGCCCGCATCTGGCTCTGCGTCAGGCCAACATCATAAGGGACACGCCGATATTCCCAACTGCGGGCGGCGGTGTCCAGCAGCGCGTAGGCGGCGTCCGGGTTGCTGTCCCGCGGCTGGCCCACGCTGCCCGGGTTGATGATCAGGCGCTGCCCATCCAGCGCCCAGACCGCGCCATATTCCGGCAGGCTCTCGCCGCACTCGCCGTCGGCGCCGGGCTCGTGAAAGATCACCGGGACGTGCGTGTGGCCCACCAGGCAAAAGGGGGTGTCGAAATACGCGAAGTTATCGCGGGCGATATAGCGGTTGAGGATGTATTCCCAGATCGGCTGGCGGGGGGAGGCGTGGGCCAGGGTGAATTCACCGATCTCATCCGCTGGCTGCAGCGCCTTGAGATACGCCAGGTTCTCGGCTGTCAGCGTATCCCCTGTCCATTGGATGGCGGCCCGGGCATCGTGATTGAAGGCGTTGACGTCGAGCTCGCCCAGGACGGCCTTATCGTGGTTGCCCACCAGGCAGACCAGGCCGCGCAGGGCGCGCACCCGTTCAATGCACTCATTCGGCTGCGGGCCATACCCCACCAGGTCGCCCAGACACCAGACGGCCTCGTAGTCCAGGCTGGCGGCATCCGCCAGCACAGCTTCCAAGGCCGTGAAATTAGCATGGATATCGGAGATGATCAGTACGCGCATAAGGACGGGCCGAATGATAGCACGAAAATACTCGACTTGTTGGGCCGGAAGCCGGGTCGTATAATCCGCGGGCGGAGAAGCTGTGCCGATTCTAGACCAACGTTCACTGGATTTCATCAGCCACGCTCCCGATCAAACCGCCCGGCTGGGGGTGCGCCTGGGGGAACGGCTGGCGCCGGGCGATGTGATCTGCCTGAGCGGTGAGTTGGGCAGCGGCAAGACCACCTTGGCCGCCGGCGTCGGGCGGGGCTGGGGGGTGCTGGAGCCGGTCACCAGCCCCACCTTCGTCCTGGTGAATGAGTACCAGCGCGCCGACGGTCTGCGGCTGTGGCACTTGGACTGCTACCGCCTGCGCTCCGGCGCCGAGGCGGTGGCGTTTGGCTTTGAAGACCTGCTGGCCGGCGCCGGCCTGATGCTGATCGAGTGGCCGGAACACATCCAGGAGATCCTGCCCCCGGAACGCCTGCATATTCATCTGCGCTGGGTCGACACCGAGAAGCGCGGCTTCCGGATCGAGGCGTTGGGCGCCCGTTACACCGCCCTGCTGCATGATTTCCGCCACGCCGCCTTCGGCTGAGAACCCAGGGGAGCAGGCCCGGGGGCGTGATCCCTGGGATTAAGGTCCTTGGCTCCGGGGTTTTCAACTGTCAGCTTTCACCCTTGAAACATCCATGATCCTCGCGCTCGACACCGCCACCCGGCAAATCTCCCTGGCGCTTTACGATGGCCAGCGGGTCATTTCCGAGCACACCTGGCGCACGGCCGCCACCCACTCGGTGGAACTGGCGCCGCAGGCGGCGCTGATGCTGCGCCAGGCGGGTTTGGCGCCGGCCGCCCTCACCGGCCTGGCCGTGGCCCTCGGGCCAGGCTCGTACACCAGCTTACGGATCGGGCTGGGGTTTGCGAAAGGCCTGGCGCTGGCCCACGGCCTGCCGCTGATCGGCGTGCCGACGCTGGAGATCATCATGCGGGCCGTCGGCCCCATCGGGATGCCGGCGCTGCGCGCGCTGGCGCTGCTGGCGGCCGGCCGCGGCCGCGCGGTGGCGGCCGATTACTGGTGGGACGGCCACGCCTGGCTGGCCCCGGAGGCGCCGCGCCTGCTGGCCTGGGGCGACCTGGCCGCCGAGATCCATGCGCCCACCCTGATCTGCGGCGAATGGGAGGCCGCGCCGCCCGAGCCGCTGCGCGCCCTGCGCGCGGTCAGCCAGGCGACGCTGGCGGCGCCGGCCAGCGCCCTGCGCCGCGCCGGCTACCTGGCCGAGATCGGCTGGGAACGGCTGCGCGCCGGCCAGGTGGATGAGACCCCCACGCTCGCCCCGCTCTACGCCAGCCATCCGGACGGCGCGCCGGCATGAAGACCGCCGCGCCCAGCGTGACCATTGGGGCCATGACCCTGGCGGATATCCCGCACGTCCTGGAAATCGACCGGCTCTCCTTCCCGCAGCCGTGGAGCGAACAATCCTATTACTTTGAGCTGCGCGAGAACCAGCACGCGCATTTTGTGGTGGCGCTGGAAGCGGCGCCGGCCGGGCCGCGCGTCTGGTGGCAGCGGCTCACCGGCCGGCCGCCGGCCCCGCGCCAGGTGGTCGGCTACGCGGGCCTGTGGCTGGTGGTGGACGAAGCCCACATCAACACGCTGGCCGTCCATCCCGCGTGGCGCGGGCGCGGCATCGGCGAGCAGCTGCTGGTGGCGCTGCTCGCGCACGCGCGCGAGCGCTCCGCCCGCACCGCCACGCTGGAAGTGCGGGTGGGCAACGTCACCGCGCAACGGCTCTATCACAAGTATCGCTTTATCGAGGTCGGACGGCGGCCGCGCTATTACCGGGATGGCGAGGACGCGCTGCTCATGACCGTGACCCTATAAGCATCCCGGCGAGGCGCGCATGCGGATCCTGATCACCGGCGGAGCCGGCTTTATTGGCAGCAACCTGGCCGCGTACTTCACGCGCGCCGGCCATACGGTTACTATTTTTGACAACTTCTCACGCCGCGGCTCCGAGGCCAACCTGGCCTGGCTGCGCGCCAGCGTGGGCGCGCCGGCGGTGGTGCGCGGCGACGTGCGCGACGCGGCCGCCCTGGCCGAGGCTGCGCGGGGCCAGGCCGCCCTCTTCCATCTGGCCGGCCAGGTGGC
>JAGOBN010000311.1 GCA_017999235.1 Anaerolineales bacterium
GGCGGGTCCACGTTGATCTTCTGATCAAAGCGGCCGGGGCGCAGCAGCGCCGGGTCCAGCACATCCGGGCGGTTGGTGGAGCCCATGAAGAGCACATGCCAGGTGCGCTTGGGCGCCTCTTTGCCGATGAACTGGAACCAGCGGTCGCGCAGGCGTTCGAGCCAGGGCTTGTCCTCGATGCCGTCCATCTCATACAGCAGGCGCGTCAGCGCCCCGCTGGTGCCGCCCATCATCCCGCCCATGCCCCCCATCATGCCGCCGCCGCCCATCACGCCGCCCCGGCTGGCGCCCACCGCGTCGATCTCGTCGATGTAGGCGATGCAGGCGCCGTACTCGCGCGCCAGCTTTTTGGCCTTGCCCACGAACTGGATCATCCGCAGCACGTCCACGCCCCAGAACATGCCCCGGAAGCCGGAGCCTTCCACGGAGATGAAGGGGATGCCGGCCTCGCCGGCCATGGCCTTGGCCAGCATGGTCTTGCCGGTGCCGGGCGGGCCGTAGAGCAGGATGCCGTTGATGTACTTGCCGCCCATTTTGACAAACTGCTCCCGGTCGGAGAGCAGGCTGATCCACTGTTTGACCAGGTTCACCAGGGTGGGCTGGCCCCAGTATTCCTTGAAGGTGACGGATTTGGCGTCTTCCGGCCGGATGCTCTCCATCTTGGTCTGGCTCATGAACCAGAAGATGGCCACAAACTGAATGATGGCGTAAAAGAGCGCGAAGACAATCTGGAACAGGCGCGCCAGGATCAGCAGGACGATATTCAGGACTTCCGGGCTGGCCCACATCCAGAACAGCAGGCCGGCGCCGGCCGTAACCGGCACCGCCGTGCGCAGGAAGCGCCACAGCCGGGCGGCCGGCCGATTGCGCTGACTGACGATATCGTTTTTGCCGCGCGGGCGCTGGTACGTGCCGGACGAGCCAGAAGCGGGGGGCAAAGCGGTCGGCTGCATCAGCGGGTCCTTTCCCACAAATACCAACGTACCGGCGAAGAAGGAAAAGTTTACTCGGAGTCCCGGCCCTTTTCAAGAAAACGGGCGGAAATCCGCGTCAGGTTTATCAATCTCTCATCTGCGTTTCAGGCGGGGGCGCCGGCGGAGGGAGCGTCGCCGAGGCTGAGGAGGTGGATGCGCTCGCCGTGCACGGTGAGGCGCGCGAACGTGGCATTGCCAAACCGGAAACTGACCGGCTGGCCAAAGGGCAGACCGATCAGGCCGGCCAAGCCGGCGTTCAATGAGCCGCCGTGGCTGACGATCGCCACCGTGGCCTCCGGGTGGGCGGCCAGGATTTCATGCCAGGCGGCCAGGGTGCGCGCCTGCAGCGCCGCCTGGCCTTCGCCGCCGGGCGGCCCGAGGACCCACCAATCCGGCCGAAACTGTTCGGGATACCGCGCGCGCACCTCGGCCTCGGTCAGGCCGGACCAAGCCCCGACATGGCGTTCTTTCAGGCGCTCATCCAGCCGCACCGGCAGTCCCTGGACCCGCGCCACCGCTTCGGCGGTCTGCCGGGCGCGTGCCAAGGGGCTGCTGTAGATGGCGGCCAGCGGCTCGCCGCGCAGCTGCCGCGCCAGCGCTTCAGCCTGCTCGCAGCCCGCGGGATCCAGGGGCGGATCGGCGTGGCCTTGCCAGCGCCCCTCCGCATTCCAGGTGGACCGGGCGTGGCGGATGAGGTAGAGGAGGGTCATTCAGTGGTGAGTGGGGAGTGGGTAGTGGACAGCAGGCTAACGCCACTGGCCACTACCCACTGAGCACTCTTTCACTTCTTCTTCGGGAAGCGGCTCAACACGGTCGCGGCTTCGGGCGCGCGCGGCTTGCCGCCGGCCGCTTGGAGCGCGGCGTCCAGCTCGGCGCGCGTGGCGGGGCGCGGGCTGGCTTTGGCATAGACTTCGCCCGCGCTCTGATAGACGAACACCGGCGTGCCTTCGGCGCCGGCCGCCAGTTTCAGATACGCCTGCCCGCTGCGGAACCCCTCGCTGTCCAGCGAGCAGCACGTCACCTCGCCCACCACCCGGCCCTGCCCGTCCACAACCGGATCGCCGTTGTGGGCCATGCGCCCGCTCTTCACGTCAAAGCGGAAGCGCGCCACTTCAGACGCGCGCGCCTTCTCCTGCGAGATAAAAGCCGCCCGGCCCACGAACCACGGCTTGTGGGCTTTGATGTAGGAGTCGAAGCCGGCGTCGCCCACGCCTAGGTCCAGGTGGCCGGCCATCTCGTCGCCATACAGCGGCAGGCCGGCCTCGGTGCGCAGCGAATCGCGCGCGGCCAGGCCGCAGGGCTTGAGGCCGAAGGTCTGGCCGGCCGCCAGCAGCGCGTCCCACAGCGCCGCGGCCTGATCGGGATGCACAAAGAGCTCGAAGCCCATCTGCTCGCCGGTGTAGCCGGTGCGCGCCGCGATCAGATCGAAGCCGCCGACCGTGGCGCGGCACAACTGCGTGCGCGCCAAAGCCTTAAGGCGTTTGGCCGTGGCGGCGTCAGCGCCCAGCGCCAGCAGGATCTCGCGCGCCCGCGGGCCTTGCAGGGCGATATCCACGCGCTGGTCCGCGCCGCTCTCGGGCGCGCGCAGGTTGCGGAGCTGCACGCCGGCGCGCGCCGGCGCCTGCGCCCACGGCCGCTCCGGGTCCACCAGCACCTCGCCGCGCAAGACCGCGTTGGCCCAGGCCCAGTCTTTGTCGTCGTTGCTGGCGTTGACCACAATCAGGAAGTGATCGGCGGCCAGGCGATACAGATAACAATCGTCGTGGACGTGGGCGGCGGGGGCCAGCAGGTGCGCGTACGCGCTCTCGCCCGGCGCCAGCGCCGAGGCTTCATTCCCCACCAACCCGTCCAGGAATTTGGCGACGTGCTCGCCGCGCGCGTCCCAGACCCCCATGTGGCTCACATCGAACAGGCCGGCGGCCTGGCGCGTGGCCAGGTGTTCCGCCAGCACGCCCGAATACTGCACCGGCATTTCCCAGCCCGCGAACGGCACCATCTTGGCGCCCAGCGCGCGGTGGGCCGCATTCAGGCCCGTCTTCTTCAGCGGCGGGTTCGCGGGCTCCGTCCACACGAAAGCGGGCAGCGCTTCCGGCGTGGCAATGGCCCAGCGCGACACGCCCACAAAGTACGGCTTGCGCATGTCCAGCCCGTCGCCCGCCACCTTGGGCAGGCCGGCGGCCGGCTGCGGGCCGCGCACATAGACCGGGCCGGGCAGCTTGCGCTGCAAATCCGACTGATCCAGCGTCACGTAACCGTCCGAGAGATCCCGCAGCCAGGTGGCCACCAAGACCGCCTTTTCGGCCGGCACGGTCAGGACAAACGCCGCCGCCTGCCGCGTCAGCGCGCCCTCCACCTGGCCCTTGGGCGTATAAATCCGCGTGGCCTGGCTTTGGCCGGCCGCCAGCGCGTAGACGTCGCTGGTGACCGCCCAGTACAGGAACTCGTCGGCGCGCGCGCCGGCGATCTCCAGCGCGGCGTGCGAGGCCGCCGGCGCCGCTTCATCCAGATACCAGAAGTGCGGATACCCGTGCTGGGCCGGCTGGAAGTCGATGCCAGCGCGCTGAGCCAGGTCCCGCACCTTGAGTTTGGCGTCGTTGAAGGCCTCGAAGTCCACTTTGGAGCGGAACAGGTCGCCCTTGCGGCCCGGATACTTGTATGGCTGGCAGGCCTTGAGCACCTGCGCCAGGGCGTCGCCCAGGGCGTCGATCTCGGCCTCGCGGAAGCCGCGCTGGGTGACCCAGGGCGTCCCCAGCCGGATGCCGGACGGCAGCAGCGCGGACTTGTCGCCGGGGATGGTGTTGCGGTTGACGACGAGGCCGGCCAAGTCCAGGATCCGGGCCGCCACATCGCCCATCAGGGGCGTGCCATCCGGGCCGGTGACGGATTTGCAGTCCAGGTTGAGCAAGTGGCTTTCGGTGCCGCCAAATGGAATGGCGAAGCCGTGGCCGCGCAGGCGCTCCGTCAGGCGCGCGGCGTTCTTCACCGTCTGGGCCTGCAGTTCCTTGTAGGCCGGCGTCTGCGCGATCTTGAAGGTGGTGGCCAGCGCCGCGAAGACGGCCACATGTGGGCCGCCCTGCTCGCCAGGGAAGACGGCGCGGTCAATGCGCCGCGAGAGGGCCGGGTCGGTGGTGATGATGCAGGCGCCGCGCGGGCCGTTGAGAGTCTTGTGGGTGGTGAAGGTGGTGATGTGGGCGATGCCGATCGGCGAGGGATAGACCCCGGCCGAGATCAGGCCGGCTACGTGGGCCATATCAGCCAGCAGGTAAGCGCCCACGGAATCGGCGATGGCGCGGAAGCGTTTGAAATCGGCCGCCCAGGGGTAGGACGAGTAGCCGACGATGATCATCTTCGGCTTATGCTCGCGCGCCAGGCGCTCGACGGCGTCCATATCGATGCGGCCGGTGGCTTCATTGACGGTGTACGGCACGATCTTGTAATACTTGCCGGACCGGTTGGCCGCCGCCCCGTGGGTCAGGTGGCCGCCAAACATCAGGTTCATGCCCATGACCGTGTCGCCGGGCGTGACCAGGGCGTTGTACACGGCGTTGTTGGCCGGCGCGCCGGAGAGCGCCTGCACGTTCACATACAGCTGGTCGGCGGTCAGGCCGTTGGCGGCGAAGGCCTCGGCGCAGCGCCGGCGGGCCAGCGCTTCCACCACATCCGCGTACTCGGTGCCTTTGTAGTAGCGCGGGTCGCTGTAGCGGCGGAAGTGGCCCAGGCGCGCCTCATAATCCAGCAGCTCGGCTTCGGGCATGAAGCGGGTGTCTTCATCCGGATAGCCTTCGGCGTAGAGATTGTGGAAGCGCGTGCTCAGCCCCTCCAGCACCGCGTTCGGGGCGGTGGATTCGGACGGGATAAGGATCAGTTTTCGGTATTGGCGTTCGGCCTCAATTTGGGTCAGCTCGTAGACCTCGGGATCAAGGTCGCGCAGGGAACCGCGGAAGAGATAATCAGACATTGAAAGACTCCAGGGTGGGGAGTGGGTGACGGTGATGGGCGTGGCGCAAGGATTGTAGGCGTGGGGGAAGGGGACGTCAAGCAAAGCGCCGGCCGGCGCCGGTTAGGAGATTCGTTCACAGTACAATAGGCGGTGCGCTCCCGCTCTGGAGCGAAAAAGGAGCCCTGCCATGCCAACCCTGCGCCTGCTCCATCTGAGTCTGTGTCTCGCGGTAGCGGTCTCCGCCTGCGCGCAAGCCGGGCCGCCGGCGCTGCCCACCGTGGCCGCCGAGATCGCCAGCGGGCCGGCCTGGCTGGGCTTGCCGGCCGGCTTGCTCCAGGT
The DNA here is from genome assembly GCA_017999235.1 of Anaerolineales bacterium. The sequence continues at coordinate 5,254 of JAGOBN010000311.1, forward strand.
GGCGGAGCCGCTGCCGGTGGGCGCGCCGGCGCTGCAATCCGAAATGGCCGAACTCCACGCGCTGCGCGCGGCGCTCACCGCCGAACAGCGGGCGGCCGTGGCGCGGTGGGAGAGTGGCGCGGTGCTGGCGTGGAACGCGCTGGCGCGCGAATTGGTGGCCCAGGCCGGCGCCGATCCGCTGACGGCCTCCCGCGTCTACGCGCTGCTGAGCGTGGCGCAGTATGACGCGCTCCAGGCCGCCGCGCACTTCCAGCGCCAATATGCCCGGCAGCTGCCGGGCGCCGCCGACGGCGGGGTGACGCCCTTGGTCCAGACGCGGGCGCCGGGGTCGTATCCTTCCGAGCAGGCCGCCCTGGCCGGCGCGTCCGCCACCGT
>JAGOBN010000312.1 GCA_017999235.1 Anaerolineales bacterium
GAACCCCACCGTGCCATCGTCAGTCTGCACATTGGTCACCCCGGGCAGATCCCAGGCCGCCGGGGTCAGCTCCGGCGCCGTCACCCGCACCTTCTTGTAATTGTTCTGCCGCAGCGAGCGGATGTCGGAGATTTCGGCGATGGCCCCGTCTCGGATAATGCCGACCCGGGTGCATAACCGCTGCACTTCACCCAGGATATGCGAAGAGAAGAAGACGGTCACGCCGCGGGCGTTCTCGGCGCGGATCAGGTCAAAGAATTTGTGCTGCATGAGCGGGTCGAGGCCGCTGGTCGGCTCATCCAAAAAGAGCAGTTTGGGGCTGTGCAGCAGACCCTGCACGATGCCGACCTTCTTCTTGTTGCCGTAGGACAGGTCGCTGATGCGGCGATTCAGATCCAGCTCCATGAGGCCGGACAACTCCCGCAGACGCTGGGTAAAGTCGCCGGCATAGAAGCTGGCGGAATATTTGAGCAGATCAATGACCCGCATGCCCTCGTAGTAGTAGACCTCCGAAGGCAGGTAGCCAATCGCGCGGCGGATTTCCGGCCCGTGGGTGACCACGTCTTGGCCAAACACCTGAGCCCGGCCGCGGGTCGGATGGATCAACGACAGCAGCAGGCGGATGGTGGTGGACTTCCCGGCGCCATTCGGTCCAATGAAGCCGAAGATCTCGCCGGCTTCGACATTGAAAGAGACATCCACGATGCCCCGGGCTTTCCCATAGTACTTGGTCAGATTGGCAACTTCGATAATGCTCATCCCAAACTCCTTGGCGCACACTGATCGCGTGACCTTGACCGCGGTCCGGTCCACCCGCTAGTATTTGGACACAGATGGTAGGATAAGGCCGCCAATTAATGACGTCAATTAACTTTAGCCGGTTGGGGGCAGACGAAAATCACTAGACCCGGTCCAACCGGCGGGGGCTCCGCCTTGACATTGAAACCGGGGAAATCGTCGCGGAACCGCGTGGAGTGATCAATGTGGCCTAAGGACTGGCGCGCCACAACCTGGACGCGCCTCGCTCAGCCGTGGGATATCGTGATTGTGGGCGGCGGCATCGTCGGCGCCGGCGTTTTGCGCGCGGCGGCCCAGCGCAGCTGGCGCGCCTTGCTGGTGGAGCAGCGCGACTTCGCGTGGGGGACGTCCAGCCGCTCGTCGAAATTTGTCCACGGCGGTCTGCGCTATCTCAAGGACCTGGATTTCAGCATGGCCTGGCAATCCATCCGGGGACGCCAGGCGCTGCTCCAGGCCGGCCCAGGGCTGGTAACGCCGCTTGATTTTCTGCTGACCCGGCACGCCGGCGGCCGGCCCGGCCGGCTGGGCTACGAGCTGGCCCTCACCCTGTACGATCTCTTCGCCGGCCGCCGCGACTACCGGCGTTTCACCCGCGCGCAGCTGCGCCGGCGGATCCCGGACCTGGCCGATGCGGACTTGCTGGACAGCTTCGCTTGCACCGAGGCCCAAACCGATGACGCCCGGCTGACCCTGCGGGTGCTGAGCGAAGGTCTGGCGGCCGGCGGCCTGGCGCTGAATTACGTGCGCGCGGAGGCCGTGGTGCGGGAGGCCGGCCGCGTGGTCGGGGTGCAGCTGCGCGATCAAATCGAGGGGCGCACGGCGCGGGTCAGCGCGCCGCTGGTCGTCAACGCCACCGGCGCCTGGGCGGATCAGCTCCGGGGCCAGCGGGCAGAGGGCCGGCTCATACGCCCGCTGCGCGGGAGCCATCTCGTCTTTCCGGCCCGGCGCCTGCCGGTGGCGGACGTTGTCAGCCTGGCGCATCCGTGGGACCAGCGCCCGGTGACCATCGCGCCCTGGCAGGGCGTCACCCTGGTCGGCTCAACGGACGTGGACCATGCCGGGGCCTTGGATGACGAACCGCGCATCACCCCCGCCGAGGCCGCGTACTTAATGGCCGCCGTTGACCGCGCCTTTCCGGCGCTCGGCTTGACCCCGGCCGAAGCGCAGGCCAGTTACGCCGGGATTCGGCCGGTCATCAACACTGGCAAGCGCGATCCGTCCAAAGAATCCCGCGATCATGTGATTCTGTATGACCAGGGCCTGGTGACCGTCACCGGCGGAAAACTCACCACCTTCCAGGCCGTGGCCGAGGACGTCTTACGGGCCGGACCGGGCCGCACCGCGCGCCGGAGCGCGGCGCCGGCGCTTGAGCCGCTGCGCGTGGAAGTGGACTTGCCGGAGCCTGCCCGTTCGCGGCTCTTGGGCCGCTATGGGAACCGGGCCGGGCAAGTCGTGGCCAGCGCCCGGCCCGGCGATCTGGAGTTCATCCCCGGCACATCAGCGTTGTGGGTGGAACTGCGGTGGGCCGCCCGGCATGAGGCGGTGATGCATCTGGAGGATTTGTGCCTGCGGCGGGTCGGCCTGGGGCTCCTGCTTCCGGAAGGCGGAAAACAGCTGCTGCCCCAAGTGCGCGCCATCTGTCAGCCGGAGCTCGGCTGGGATGAGGCGCGGTGGGAGGCTGAAGAAGCCGCCTATACAACGCTTTGGCACGGACACTACCGCCCGCCGGATCCCGCCCTCATCCCTGAGTGGCGCGCCGGACGGCCGGCGGCGCTTGCCCCGATCGAACCGGCGTAAAGCTGTTTGCGCTCCGCCGCTGGTCGCGGCGGCGTGCGGATAGCCTAAATGTTTTCCTCGCCACCCCTCTACTTAACCCGGCGCACCTTGATGGCTACGCGCACCGGCCGACAAGGATACGGGCCAATATGTCCCACCCACTTTAGGGTGTAGAGGCCATGGCGCCCGTCTGGTACGCTGTTTGGCATCGCTATTCTGGGATGACGCATGCATACCAATAAAATCTGGCCCGGGCAGCCGTACCCGCTCGGCGCAGCCTGGGACGGCCAGGGCGTAAATTTCGCGCTGTTCAGCACCCACGCCACGGGCGTTGACGTGTGTTTGTTTGACCCGGAGCAGCCGGCGCGTGAGACCGCGCGCTATAAGCTGCCGGAGTACACCAACCAGGTGTGGCACGGCTATGTGCCCCGGCTTCGGCCCGGCCAGCTCTACGGTTACCGGGTGCATGGCCCGCATCGCCCGCTGCAAGGCCATTACTTCAACCCCCACAAGCTGCTGCTCGACCCATACGCGCGCGCGATCGCCGGCCCGTTTGATTGGCGGGACGGTGACGCGCTGTTCGGCTACACGGTCGGCCGGCCCGAAGCGGAGCTGACGGTGGATCGGCGCGACAGCGCGCCCAGCCTGCCAAAATGCGTAGTGGTCGATCCGGCTTTCGATTGGGAAGGCGACCGCCCGCCGCGTATCCCGCTGGCCGAGAGCGTCTTCTACGAACTGCACGTCAAAGGCTTCACGGCGCGCCACCCGCAAGTGCCGGCCCCGCTGCGCGGCACCTACGCCGGCCTGACCTGCGCCCCCGTGCTCGACCATCTGCGAGCGCTGGGCGTGACGGCCGTGGAACTGCTGCCGGTCCAGCAGGCCGTCCCCGACCGCCACCTGGTGGAACGCGGCCTGACCAACTACTGGGGCTATCAAACCATCGGCTTCTTTGCGCCGGAGGCCCGGTACGCCAGCGGCGGCGTGCACGGGCAGCAGGTGGCCGAGTTCAAGCAGATGGTCAAAACCCTGCACCGCGCCGGCCTGGAGGTCATCCTCGACGTGGTGTACAACCACACGGGCGAAGGCAACCACCTCGGCCCCCTGCTCGCCTTCAAGGGCATTGATAACGCCAGCTACTACCGGCTGGTCCTCGACCAGCCGCGCTACTACCACGATTACACGGGCACCGGCAACACCCTCAATGTCGTGGAGCCCAACGTGCTGCAGCTCATCACCGACAGCCTGCGCTACTGGGTCCAGGAGATGCACGTAGATGGCTTCCGCTTCGATCTGGCGGTGACGCTGGGCCGCGAACTGGGCGGCTTCGATCCCCGCGCGGCGTTCTTCGACATCCTGCGGCAGGACCCGGTCCTGGCGCCCGTCAAACTGATTGCCGAGCCGTGGGACCTGGGCGAGCACGGCTTCCAGGTCGGCGCCTTTCCGCCGGGCTGGAGCGAGTGGAACGGCAAATACCGGGACGTGATGCGTGATTTCTGGCGCGGCCCCGAGGGCGCGCTGGGTGAGTTCGCGGCCGCCTTCACCGGCAGCCACGGCCTGTTCGGCTCGCGCGGCCGGCCGCCGGCGGCCAGCGTCAACTTCATCACCGCCCACGACGGCTTCACCCTGCGCGACCTGGTGAGTTACAACGAGAAACACAACGCCGCCAACGGCGAAGACAACCGCGACGGCGAAATCCACAACCGGTCGTGGAACTGCGGCGCCGAAGGCCCGAGCGACGATCCGGACGTAGCGCGCTTGCGCGCCCGGCAGCAGCGCAACCTGCTGGCCAGCCTGCTGCTCTCCCAGGGCCTGCCCCTGCTGCTGGGCGGCGACGAACTGGGCCGGACGCAGCTGGGCAACAACAACGCCTACTGTCAGGACAACGAGCTGTCGTGGCTGGATTGGGAGCAGATCGACGCCGACCTGCTGGCTTTCACCCGGCAAGTCATCCACCTGCGCCGGGCACACCCGGTCTTCCGGCAGCGCCATTGGCTGCGCGGCCGGGCGGTGCGCGGCCTCGGCTTCCGCGATATCGATTGGTTCACGCCGGACGGCGAGGCGATGACCGAGCCGCACTGGTCCAACGGCGGACCCCCGGCGCTGGCCGTGTTTCTCAACGGCCACGGCATCCACGGCCTGGATCCGGCCGGCCAGCGGCTGACCGATCACAGCTTCTACCTGCTCTTCAACGCCCATTCCGAACCGCTCACCTTCACCTTGCCGGCCTCCGATTGGCTGGTGCGCTGGGAAAAAATACTGGACACCAGCCGGCCCGCGCCGGCGGCGGAGCCGGCCGTCTATACCGCCGAGGACGAGGTGCTGCTGGAGGGCCGCTCGATGGCGGTCTTTCGACATCTCGCCTGAGAAACACGGGGCCTGGAGAAATATTCTGGCGCGCCTCCAGCGCCGCCGCTGCGCGGCCTTGCCCAAAAAACCGCAAGTCGAGTATGCTTCCCTGCGGCCGCTGCGGGCCGACCGCGCCACCGTGAGAAACGGCCGCCCGCCAGGCTGGTCTCCGCTGACCCACACCCAGCCTGTCACCACACCCGCCACTTATCAGGCTTATCAGCCGGCCGTCGAGCGCGAAGACACTGACGGAGCTGCCCGCCGGCCCACACCACAGCCATGTCAACCTTCTCCCCCCGCCGGCCCGCGCGGCCACTTGATGCCGATGAGCAGCGGCGCCTGACGCCCGTCCGCGAGCGTCTCCTGGCGTGGTTCAGCACGCAACCCGGCCAGACCGTCCGGCGCGAGGCGTTCTTCGCGCTGGTGGCCAGCGCCGGCGAGGCCGAGCGCCTGCTGCAAGCCGAGGGCGGTTTTGTGGAATATGCCGTCTCCGCTGAGGGGGTGACCGGCGCGCGGTGGGTGCGGCCGGCGGCGGCGCCGGCCGGGGCCGCGGAGGCCGTGGCGCGCGCGGTGGTGGCCGGCGAGGCCAACCGCCTCTGGGAGGCGCTTCGGCCGCTGTGCGGTGATGTGCTCCGGCACGGCGCCCAGGATGGGCCAACGGCGCGGCAGTATGTCATGGCGCGCAGTTACCTGACGACAGCGG
>JAGOBN010000313.1 GCA_017999235.1 Anaerolineales bacterium
GTCCCTGCGCTTCACGGCCGGCCAGCCGCAGTCGCCGCCCAGCGCCGCCGGCTACGACCCCAACTATTACCGCTGGCTGACCTCCGAGTACATCGTCAGCGGCCTGAAGGATTGGGTCCGCACCGGGGCCTTTGCCCAGGCGGTCAGCGTCGAGCTGGCCGCGCGCGGCGTGCCGCTGCCGGCCGGGGCGGTGGCCGGCGCCATCGCCGCCTCCGACAACGCGCGCAGCCTCCTGGTGATCTCCCTGAGCGGCGGCGACCCGGCCCAACTGGTCAGCCTGGCCGACGCCCTGACCACGGTGCTGCAAACGCAGAACCAGGTTGTGTTCCCGCAATTGGGCGGCCAGCCGGCCGTCGTCACCGCGCTGGACACCCCGGCCCCCGCCGCGCAGCCGCCGGCCCTGCGCGCCCGCCTGGACCTGCCCATGCGCTTGGCCCTGGCGCTGGGCGCCGGCCTGGCGCTGGCGCTGGCCGCTTACTATTTTGACCCGGTGGTGCGCGAGCGCGCGGAGCTGGAGAAAGCGGGCCTGCCGGTGGTGGCCGAAATTCCCGCCCGGCGCTCTAAGCCAGCCTGAAGCCAGGCGAGCGTCCGGCGTCGCTGTGCTAGAATCCCAGCCCGGAGCACCCCATGACCCTGATTGAGCTTTTTGTCATCCTGCGCCGCCGCGGGTGGATCATCCTGCTGGCGGCGGCCCTGACCGCGAGCAGCGCCTACGTCTTCAGCAAACTGCAGACGCCCATCTACGAGGCCACTGTCCGCATCCTGGTGAAGCCGTATCGGTCCGACCTCGGCCTGACCCAGACCGCCAAGACCCTGCTGCGCTCGTACGTGCAGTGGCTGCAGACCCGGCAGAACGCGCAGATCGTCATCAGTGATTTGCAGTTAGACATGGTGCCGGAGGCGCTGCTGGGCAACATCACCATCGCCACCGAGGAAGAGAACTTCGTCATCCAGGTGGATGCGCGGGATCAAAACCCGGAGACCGCCGGCCAGGTGGCCTACCGCTGGGCTGAACTATTTGTCAGCTGGCGGGACACGGAAAACGCCGCGCTCCGCAACGAGGACAAGGTCAGCGGCGCGATCCTGGATCAACCCGTCCTCTCGCTCTACCGCCCCCAGACCACGGTCAACACCCTGGCCGGCGGGATTTTGGGCGTGCTGCTGGGCGGGGTGGCGATCTTCGTGCTGGAGTATTTGGAATCCAACATCATCCGTTCGCGCCAAGACGCGGAGCGCGTATTGGGCCTGGCCGTAATCGGCGCCATCCCGGCCGCCGAGGCCGGCCGCCGGAAAGGATAACAGGACGGACCGCGGGGCTGCCGCCCGCCGTCATCCGCCTATGACTAAAGAAACCCTGCTCACTCTGACCGACCCGCGCTCCGCGGCCGCCGAGGCGTTCCGCACCCTGCGCACCAACCTGCTGTTCGCGGGCCTGGAACGGCCGCTGCAGACCCTGCTGGTCACCTCGGCCGCGCCGGATGGCGATGGCCCGGCCAGCAAGACCCAGACGCTGGCCAACCTGGGCGTGGTGATGGCCCAGGGCGGGCGGCGGACCATCCTGGTGGATTGCGACCTGCGCCGGCCGCGCCTGCACGAGGTCTTTGGCGTGCCGGCCGCCCCCGGCTTCAGCGACTGGATGATGGGCACGGCTGAGACGGCGCCGGCTCTGACCCCCACGGGCGTGGACGCGCTCACGCTGCTGCCCGCCGGCGCGCCGGCCCCCACGCCCGCCGACCTGCTCAGTTCGCGCCGGCTGCAAACCCTCATCACCCACCTCAAACAGCAGGCCGAGATCGTGCTCTTCGACGGGCCGCCGCTGCTGTCCATGTCGGACGGGGCGCTGCTGGCGGCCAACCTGGACGGCGCCCTGCTGGTGGTCAGCGCCGGCCACACGCGCCGCGACCACGCCCTGCGGGCCAAGGAACTGCTCGACAAGATCCACGTCCGCGTGGTGGGGGCGGTGTTGACCAACGCCGCCGGCGACGCGCTCAGCGCGTACTGAGCGCGGCGGACTCCAGCACCGAAGACCTATTGCCGGCGCCGGCCGGCTGCGCGGACAATAGACGCCGGACTTACAAGGGAGCATCCATGAAGGGCCTCATTCTCTCGGGCGGCAAGGGCACGCGCCTGTACCCGCTCACCTATACCCGCGCCAAGCAACTGATCCCGGTGGCCAATGAGCCGGTGCTCTGCCGCGTCATCCGCGCCATCCGCGACGCCGGCATCCGCGATATCGGCATTGTGGTGGGCGACACCGAGCCCGAGATCCGCGAGACGGTGGGCGACGGCGCGCGCTGGGGCGTGACCGTGACCTACATCCGGCAGAGCGCGCCGGCCGGCCTGGCGCACGCCGTCAAGGAGTCCCAGCCGTTCCTGGGCCGCGACCGGTTTGTGATGTTCCTGGGCGACAACGTCATCCAGGGCGGCATCAGCCCGCTCATCCGCCAGTTCGCGGACAGCGACTGGAACAGCCAGATCGTGCTCAAGCGCGTGCCGAACCCGGAGCAGTTCGGGGTGGCCGAGCTCAACCCGGACGGCTCCATCAAGCGCCTGGTGGAGAAGCCCAAACAGCCGCCCTCCGACCTGGCCCTGGTGGGCATCTACATGTTTGACCAGCACGTCCACGAGGCCGTCCACGCCATCAAGCCCTCGTTCCGCGGCGAACTGGAAATCACCGACGCGATCCAGTGGCTGGTGGAGCAAGGGTACGCCGTCCACCCCTACGTCCACGAGGGCTGGTGGATTGACACCGGCAAGCCCGTGGACATGCTGACCGCCAACGACCATGTGCTGGAAGAAGTGGTGCCGCACATCGCCGGCCAGGTGGACGCGGCCTCCAGGGTGGACGCGCGCGTGACGGTGGAGGCCGGCGCGCAGATCATCAATAGCGTGGTGCGCGGCCCGACCATCATCGGCGCCAACGCGCGGATCGTGAACTCCTACGTCGGCCCCTTCACGTCGCTGTATCACGACGTGGTGGTGGAAAACAGCGAGATCGAGCACGCCATCGTGCTGGAGCACTCCAAGATCCTGAACGTCGGCGCCCGCATCCAGGATTCGCTCATCGGCCGCAACGCGGTGGTGACGCACACCGAGCGCAAGCCGCGGGCGATCCAGTTTAATTTAGGCGACTACTCGCAAATTGACTTAGTCTAGTCCACCCCTAAGGAGTGGTTAGTGGTTAGTGATCAGTCGCCAACCCCTGATCACTGATCACCAGCAACCGATCACTATGCGAAACATCCTCGTCACCGGCGGCGCCGGCTTTATCGGCTCCAACTTCGTCCACCACATGCTGGCCAAGTATCCGGATTACCGGATCGTGGCCTACGACAAACTGACCTACGCCGGCCGGCTGGAGAACCTCAAACCGGCCGAGGCCTTCGGGCCGCGGTTTGCATTTGTGCGCGGCGATATCGCCGACCGCGCGGCCGTGGATGCCGCCCTGCGCGCGCACGAGATTGACACCCTGGTGAACTTTGCGGCCGAGACGCACGTGGACCGCTCGATCCTCTCGTCCGAGCCGTTTGTGACCAACAACGTGGCCGGCGTCACCACGCTCCTGGAAGCGGCCCGCGAATTCAAACTCGAGCGCTTCCACCACATCTCCACCGACGAGGTCTACGGCCAGATCCCGGAGCCTAAGCGCAGCTCCGAGGGCGACCCCTTCGACACGCGCAGCCCGTATTCGGCCAGCAAGGCCGCGGCCGAGCACTTTGTCTTCGCCTACCACGTCACCTATGGCGTGCCCGTTACCATCACGCGCGGCTCCAACAACATCGGCCCGTATCACTACCCCGAAAAGGCCGTGCCGCTCTTCACCACCAACGCCATCGACAACGAGCCGCTGCCGGTTTATGGTGACGGCCGGCAGATGCGAGACTATCAGTATGTGGGCGATCATTGCGACGGCATTGACGCGGTGCTGCACCACGGCCGGCTCGGCGAAGCCTACAACATCGCCACCGGCGTGGAGACCTACAACATCGACATGGCCCGGCAGATCCTGGATATCCTGGGCAAGCCGCACAGCCTGATCAAATTTGTGCCGGACCGCGCCGGCCATGACCGCCGCTATGCGCTGGACGTAAGCAAGGCTCGGGCGCTGGGCTGGGAGAGCCGGCACACCTTCGCCCAGGCGCTGGCGAAGACCGTGCGCTGGTATGTGGAAAATGAGTGGTGGTGGCGGCCGATCAAATCCGGCGAGTTCCGCGCCTACTACGAAAAGCAGTATGGGGCGCGCCTGGCCGCCGCCCGCTGACATCGTTCGCGCAATAGACCGACGCGGTCTAGCGCCGCCCGCCAGGCCTGCCGAAGCGAGTCCAGACCGCGCCGGTCTGGACTTCTTGGTCACTCCGTTTTGGGCAGCGGCCGCGGCCGGGTGAGCACTTCCGGGCGCAAAATATCGTCCAACTGCGCCTGAGTCAACAGCCCCTGCTCCAGCGCCAGCTCCGCCACGCCCCGCCCGGTGGCGTACGCCTCTTTAGCAATCGCCGTGGCGTGCTCATAGCCGATGTACGGGTTCAGCGCCGTCACGATTCCAATCGAGTTCTCCACCGTCCGCCGCAGATGATCGCGGTTGGCCGTGATGCCGCGCACACAGCGCTCGGCCAGCGTGCGGCAGCCCTGGCGCAGATGGATCAGGCTGTTGAACAGGTTGCGGGCGATGATGGGCTCGAAGGCATTGAGCTGCAGCTGGCCGGCCTCGGCCGCGAACGAGACCGTCACGTCGTTGCCGATGACCTCGAACGCGATCTGGTTGACGACCTCCGGGATGACGGGGTTGACCTTGCCGGGCATGATGCTGGAGCCGGCCTGGGCCGCCGGCAGGTTGATCTCCCCCAGGCCGGCGCGCGGGCCGGAGGAGAGCAGGCGCAGGTCGTTGCAGGTCTTGGAGAGCTTGACGGCCACGCGCTTCAGCACCCCGGAGAGCTGCACAAAGGCGCCGGCATCCTGGGTGGCCTCCACCAGGTTGTGGGCCGTGATCAAATCAATGCCGGTGATGGCGCGCAGGCGCTGGCACACGCGCGGCGCATACTCCGGCGGCGCGTTGATGCCGGTGCCGATGGCCGTGGCCCCCAGGTTGATCTCCTGGATCAGCAGGGCGGCCTCGCGCAGGCGTTCCTCGTCCTCGCCCAGCATCACGGCATAAGTGCTAAACTCCTGGCCCAGCGTCATCGGCACCGCGTCCTGCATCTGGGTGCGCCCCATCTTCAGCACCTCCGCGAACTCGCGGGCCTTGATCTCGAACTCCAGCCGCAGCTGCGCCATCGCTTCGCGCAGACGCCGGATCTCGGCGTGCAGGGCCACCTTCACCGCCGTCGGGTAAACGTCGTTGGTGCTCTGGCTCAGGTTGACGTGCTCCAGCGGATGCAAATAGGCGTACTCGCCGCGCGCGCGGCCCAGCAGTTCCAGCGCGCGGTTGGCGATGACCTCGTTGGCGTTCATATTGGTGGAGGTGCCGGCCCCGCCCTGGATGGCGTCCACCACAAAGTGGTCGTGCAGCTTCCCGGCCCGGATCTCCTCGCAGGCCGCCACAATCGCGTCCGCGCGGGCCTGGTCGAGCAGCTTCAATTCCAAATTGGTGACGGCCGCCGCCTGCTTGACGCCGGCCAGCGCGT
>JAGOBN010000314.1 GCA_017999235.1 Anaerolineales bacterium
ATTCGAACCTCGGCATACACATCCAGAGTGTGCTGTCCTACCACTAGACGAATCCCCAGTGCATCTGCGATTTTATCACAGCCCCCGCCGCCTGACAATCATTTTTCTGGGTTTTTCAGGCTGCTGGCCGGCCCACCTGGCCGCGCCGCGCCGCGCAATTTGATATAAACTGGGGGTCGCTTCGCCGATATCCTAGCGCGTATTCAAGATTCAAGAGAAATTGTTATGACCAATGCCCCCGCCCCTGTTTTGGATTTTATCCGCACGGCCGTCTCGGACGATCTGCGCGCCGGCCGTTACCCGCACGTCCGCACCCGCTTCCCCCCGGAGCCAAACGGCTACCTGCACATCGGCCACGCCAAGGCCATCTCGATCGATTTCGGCATCGCCCGCGAGTTCGGCGGCCAGTGCAATCTGCGCTTCGACGACACCAACCCGGTCAAGGAAGACGTGGAGTATGTCGACTCAATTATGGAGGATATTCGCTGGCTGGGCTTTGAATGGGCCGGCGAACCGCTCTACGCCTCGGACTACTTTGAGCAGCTCTATCAGTGGGCGGTGCAGTTGATCAAGGCCGGGCGGGCCTACGTCTGCGACCTCACCGCCGACGAAGTGCGGCAGTATCGCGGCACATTGACCGAACCCGGCACCGAGAGCCCGTACCGCAACCGCCCCGTGGCGGAGAACCTGGATTTGTTCGAGCGCATGCGCCGGGGCGAGTTCCCCGACGGCGCCCGCACCCTGCGGGCCAAGATCGACATGGCCGCCGGCAATATGAACATGCGCGACCCGGTGATGTACCGCATCCTGCACGAGCCGGCCCATCACCGCACCGGGGACGCCTGGTGCGTCTATCCGATGTACGACTACGCCCACGGCCAGAGCGACTCCATCGAGGGCATCACCCATTCGCTCTGCTCGCTGGAATACGAAGATCACCGGCCGCTGTATGAGTGGTTTGTGGACACGCTCGGCATCTACGCGCCGCGCCAGATCGAGTTCGCGCGCCTGAACCTGAACTACACGGTCATGAGCAAGCGCAAGCTCCTGCGGCTGGTCAAAGAAGGCTATGTAAAAGGCTGGGATGACCCGCGCATGCCCACGCTGCGCGGCCTGCGCCGGCGCGGCTATACGCCCGCGGCCATCCACGAGTTCTGCGCCCGCATCGGCGTGGCCAAGAATGCCAGCACCATCGACCTGGCCCTGCTGGAGCACTGCCTGCGCGACGACCTGAATAAGCGCGCCGGGCGCAAAATGGCCGTGCTCAAGCCGCTGAAGGTGGTGATCGAGAATTACCCGGAGGGCCAGACGGAGTTGATGGAGGTCGGCAACAATCCAGAAGACCCCGGCGCCGGCACCCGGCCGGTGCCGTTCGGGCGTGAGTTATATATTGAGCACGATGACTTCCGCGAGACGCCGCCGCCCAAATACTTCCGCCTGGCGCCGGGCCGCGAGGTGCGCTTGCGCTCGGCGTACTTCATCAAATGCGTGGGCGTGGTCAAGGATGCGGCCGGCCAGGTGACCGAACTGCGCTGCACGTATGACCCGGCCACGCGCGGCGGCGACGCCCCCGACGGCCGCAAGGTCAAGGCCACCCTGCACTGGGTCGCGGCCGCGGCGGCGGTGCCGGCCGAGGTGCGGCTGTATGACCGGCTCTTTAAGTCGCCGGACCCGGACGCGCACGAGGACTTCGTCACCGATCTGAACCCGGACTCGCTGGAGGTGCTGGCGCACTGCTGGGTGGAGCCCAGCCTGCGGGCCGCGCCGGCCGGCAGCCTGTTCCAGTTCGAACGCCTGGGTTACTTCTGCGTGGATGAGGACACCACCGCCGACCGCCTGATCTTCAACCGCTCGGTCTCGCTTAAGGATACCTGGGCGAAGATTGAGAAGACCCAGACCGCCGAATAAGCGCGGCGCCGGGCAGAAAAGCGAGCCGGTTGAAGGATCAACCGGCCCGCGTCTTTTAATCAGCGGCGGGCCGGTGACGACCGACCGCCACCTCCCGCTGGCCGATTTTGGGCAAAAATTGAGCAGCCTCTGGGCTGGTGACCTTAGGCAGTCGGTCTTATCCTGTTGGCACCCACCCACAGGAGGCCCCCGCCATGACCGCGTTGACCGCCACCGTCTCTGCCGCCCTGGACGCCGTCCGCCCCTACTTCGAGGCCTGGAATCGCCGCGATGCCGCCGCCCTGCTGACCAGTCTGACTGCGACCGGCATTTACCGTGACCCGATCGTGCCCCACGGTGTGTCGGGCGCCGGCCTGGCCGCCTACGCCGGCGGCCTCTGGGCCGCCTTCCCGGATCTGCGTTTCGATCTGATCAGCCTGGACGCCCTCAGCGAGACGCGGGTGGCCGCCCAGTGGCGGATGCTCGGCACCAATCACGGGCCGTTTAATGGCCTGCCGCCGAGCGGCCAAGCCATTGACATCCTCGGCGCGGATTTTATCGAGGTGGCGGACGGCAAAGTGCAGGCCGTACAGGGCTACTTTGACGGCGGCGCGGTGCCGCGCCAGCTCGGCCTGCAGGTGCTGGTTCAACCGCACACGGCCGGCCCGTTCCACTTCGGCACCAGCGCCTGGGTCTCAAGCGGCCGGCGCGTCCCGCCCGGCGAGTTCACAATCACGGTGTTGCAGGCCGGCTCCCCCGCGGCCGTCCAGCACATCAGCGACCTGAGCCGCGACACGGCCCTGGAGATGCGGCGGATGAAGGGCTTCCTGGGTTGGACGGGCGTGGTGATCGGGGACCGGATGCTGACCCTGACGGCCTGGGAAACCCCGGGCGACTCCCGGCAATTGATGCAAGGCGGCGTCCACGCCCAGGCCGCCAAACAGTTTTACGCCACTGACTGGGTCACCGGCGGCTTGATGACGTGGGTGGCGCCCAGCCGCTTCTTGGAACACGTCCGCTGCCCGGCCTGCGGGCGGGTCGTGCGCGACTCCGCCCACAAGCCGGTGTGCGAATGCGGCGAGCCGTTGCCCGAACAGCGTCTGGGCTGGTAAACGGCCAGAGCCACCTGGCCCGCGGGGTCGGTCGGCCGGCGCAGTTGGATAGCAAGGAAAAGCTCAGGCCGCCGGCAGCAGGCGCTCCGCCTGCCGCAGCCGCGCCAGACAGAGCTCCCGGCCCACCACCTCCATGCACTCAAACAGCGGCGGGCTCACGGTCTGGCCGGTGATGGCGGCGCGCAGGATCCCGAAGAACTGGCCGGCCTTCAAGCCCAACTGTTCCGCCAGGGCGCGCATGGCCGGCTCCATCGCCGCAGGCGTCCACTCGGCCACGGGCTCCAGGCCGGCCACGGCCGCGCGCAAGGCCGCCCCGCTCTGCGCCGGGGTTAAGCCTTTGGCCACCAAGTCTTCCGGCCGGGGCTGGATCTCCGCCCGGAAGAAAAAACCCGCCATCTCCACCGCGTCGTCCAGGGTAACAATGCGCGGCTGAAAGAGCGGCGTCGCGCGCCGCAAAACCGTGTCCGCGGGCGTCAGGCCGGCTTTTTCAAAATATGGCCGCACCCGCGCCGCCAGGTCATCCACCGTCAGCCGGCGGAGCCACTTGCCGTTGAAATCATCCAGCTTCTCAAAATTGACCCGCGCCGCGGACGGGTTCAAGCTGTCTAGGTTGAAGCGCGCGGCCATTTCGTCCAGGGAGAGCAGTTCCTCCTCCGCCCCAAAGGAGGCCCCCATCAACGCCATCCAACTGGTGACGGCCTCCGGCAGATAGCCTAATTGCTCCAGTTCGGCCACGTAAATAGATTGCTCGCTGGTCACATCGCGCTTGCTCATCTTGCCCTTGCCGCTCGGCTTGAGAAAGACCGAGAGGTGGCACCAGACCGGTTCGGCCCAGCCCAGGGCGCGGATGATCAGCGCGTGCAGCGGAAAGGTCCCCAGCCACTCCGCCGAGCGAAAGACGTGCGTGATCCCCATCTCATGGTCGTCCACCATCGCGGCCAGGTGATAGAGCGCCAGGCCGTCGGATTTGACCAGGATAAAGTCGTCCAGGGTGGTGTTGTCCACCGTGATCGCGCCGCGCAGCCGGTCGGTGACGGTGGTGGCGCCTTCCTTGGGGGTCTTGAAGCGGATGGTGAACGGCTCGCCGGCCGCCGCGCGCCGCTCCGCCTCGGCCGGGCTTAAGGCGCGGCAGACGCCGTCATAGCGCGGCGATTGCTTGGTCTGCTGCTGCTGTTCGCGCACCTGCTTCAAGCGCTGCGGCGAACAAAAACAGCGGTAGGCGTGCCCGCCGGCCAGCAGCGCCTGGGCGTGGCGCTGATACAGGTCCTTGCGCGCCAGCTGGCTGTACGGCGCGTGCGGGCCGCCCACGTCCGGGCCTTCCTGCCAATCCAGCCCCAGCCAGCGCAGGCCGGCCTGCAGCTCTTCCAGGGCGCCCGGCACGGTGCGCTTGACGTCCGTGTCTTCAATCCGCAGGATGAACTGGCCGCCGGTCTGCTTGGCGAGCAGGACGTTGTACAGGGCTGTGCGGGCGCCGCCGATGTGCAGCCGGCCAGTGGGCGACGGGGCGAAACGAACACGCGCAGGAGGCATAGGCGTTAAGAGGGGAAGCGCTAGAATTCGATCTGCTTGTGCCGCAGGGCGACGGACTCGACCAGGCCAATGCCGATCAAGAAGGTGAGCAAGGAGGAGCCGCCGTAGCTGATAAACGGCAGCGGCGAGCCGGTGACGGGCAGGAGCTGCAGGTTGGAACCGATGTTGGAAAAGATCTCAAACATCAGCTCGGTGCCGACGCCAAAACAGATCAGCCGGCCATACAGGTCGCGGGCCTGCCCGCCCACCTGATAAATGCGGATGACCACCAGCACGAACAGCGCGATGACCACCAGCGCGCCGACAAAGCCGAACTCATTGGCGATGGTGGCGAAGATGAAATCCGTCTGGCGCACCTTGAGAAAGCGCAGCTGCACCTGGCTGCCCTGGCCGTAGCCCTGCCCGAACCAGCCGCCCGAGCCGACGCTGATCAAGGATTGATTGACGTTGTAGGTAGCGTCGCGGAAGGTCGTGTCGGCGCCGGGGGCGAAGAAGATCAGCACCCGGTCGGCGACGTAGCGCAGGCTGGGGGAGCCCAGCGCGACCAGAAAACCCGCCAGCCCCACCGCCACCGCGATGACGCCCAAGATCACCAGATGCCGCATCCGCATCCCGGCCGCCCACAGCAGGGTCAGCCAGATGACGCCGTACAGCACGCACGCGCTGAAGTCCGGCTGGGCCATGATCAAGAGCACCGGCCCGCTCGTGAAAATCAAGGTTTTGACCACGAAACTGAACTTGGTGATCTCGCCCGGGTGGTTGGCCAGATAGTTGCCCAGGGTCAAGATCGTCAGAAACTTCCCCAACTCAGACGGCTGGAGATTGATAATCCCCAGGTCAATCCAGCGTACGGCGCCAAACGTGGCCGCGCCGATGACCAGGACAATCACCAGCAGGGCGATGAGAAACAAATAGATCGGGGTAGCCAGGGACGCCCACAGCCGGTAGTCGATGAGCGTAAAGGCGAACACCACCAGCAGGCCGGCCGAGGCAAAGATCATCTGCCGGCTGGTCTGAGCCTGCAAGTCCGTGTCAATGGAGGTGAGGGTGGCTGAGCGGATCATGGCCACCCCCAGGAGGCAGAGCAGAAT
>JAGOBN010000315.1 GCA_017999235.1 Anaerolineales bacterium
GAACGCGCTGGCGCGCGAATTGGTGGCCCAGGCCGGCGCCGATCCGCTGACGGCCTCCCGCGTCTACGCGCTGCTGAGCGTGGCGCAGTATGACGCGCTCCAGGCCGCCGCGCACTTCCAGCGCCAGTATGCCCGGCAGCTGCCGGACGCCGCCGACGGCGGGGTGACGCCCTTGGTCCAGACGCGGGCGCCGGGGTCGTATCCTTCCGAGCAGGCCGCCCTGGCCGGCGCGTCCGCCACCGTCTTGCAGCAGTTTTTCCCGCAGGCCACCCAGCGCCTCCAGCAGGCGCGGCAGGAGGCTGGGGAGGCCCGGCTGTGGGCGGGCGTCAACTGCCGCAGTGATGTGGCGGCCGGCGACGCGCTGGGGCAGACCCTCGCGGCCGCCCTGGTGGCCAAATCGGAAACCAGCCTCGCGCAAGTCAGCTGGGACGGTTTCATCCCGCAGGGCGCCGGCCTGTGGATCCAAGATCCGCGGGCGCCCAAGCTGCCGCTGCGTCCGGAGTGGGGGCGGCTGAAGCCCTGGTTGATGTCGGCGCCGGATGAGTTCCGGGCGCCGCCGCCGCCGGCCTTCGGCTCGGCCGAGTATCAGGCCGCGCTGGCGGAGGTGCGGCAGATCTCAGACACGCGCACCCCGGAGCAGCTGCGGATCGCCAAATTCTGGGCGGACGGCGCCGGCACGGCCACGCCGCCCGGCCATTGGAACCAAATCGCGGTGGACCTTCTGGCGCGGCAGGGCGCCAGCGAACTGGAAGCGGCCCGCGTCCTGGCGTATCTCAACCTGGCGCTGATGGACGCCGGCATCAGCGCCTGGGACACCAAGTATGCCTATTGGGTGATCCGGCCCTTCAACGCCGACCCGGCCATCTCCACCCCTATCGGCCGGCCCAATCATCCGTCGTATACCTCGGGCCATGCCTCGTTCTCCGGCGCGGCGGCCGAGTTTTTGGGCGTGGTCTTCCCGGGGGCGCGCGCCGACCTGCAGGCGCAGGCAACGGAAGCCGCCCTCTCCCGGATCTATGGCGGCATTCACTATCGGTTTGATGGGGAGGCGGGCTTAACGGCCGGCCGCGCGATTGGCCAAGTGGCGGCGCGGCGGTTTCTGGAGGCCTTGGCCGCCGCGCCATGAGCGCGGTGGAAGATCAAGTGGATCATGCGGGAGTGCCCCCTATAGGACTTGAACCTATAACCCCGCGGATGTAAGCCGCGTGCTCTGCCAATTGAGCTAAGGGGACCAAAAAGGCGCCCGCGGTTGAAACCGCTGGCGCCTTTATTGTGCCTAATCAGGCGGCGCTGTCAAGCCGCCACGGGCAGCCGCGCCAGGGTGGTTTGCTCGCCCAGCGACAGGATCTTGGCGAGATCCAGCAAGATGATCAAGCGCTGATCGACCTTGGCGATGCCGCGAATGAACGCCGAATCAATCGTAGTGACGATGGGCGACGGCGGCTCAATGGCCTCCGGCTCCACGCGCAAGACTTCACTCACGCCGTCCACCACAATCCCGACCGTCACGCCGTTCATTTCCACCACCACGATCCGGGTCTCTTTGGTGGCCTCGGCGGCCGGCAGGCCAAAGCGCCGGCGCAGGTCCACCACCGGCAGCACCTTGCCGCGCAGGTTGGTGACGCCTTCCACAAAAGCCGGCGCTTGCGGCACCACGGTGATGGCCTGCATTTTGATGATGCCCTCCACCGCCGCGATGTCCACACCGTAATGCTCGCGCGCCAGGTCAAAAACTACGAGTTGGTTTTCCATCGTGCTCATCCTTGCTCAATGCTCCTGTCTGGGGCCGGCCCCATCCACCTTGTCCGTTAGCGGGCCGTCGGCAGATCGACGTGCCGGCCGTTGCCATTCACCTTGACCGGGCGCCCGCCGGCCTGGACCGGCAGCCGCTTCACCGGCGCCGCGCCCGCCGGCTCCGGCCGATAGGCCTGCTGGGAGCTGGCCGGCAGCCGGAACTGCGTCACGACCTGCTGCAGGTTCTGCGCCAGATCGTTCAGGGATTGCGCCGAGGCCGTCACCTCTTCCACCTGCGCGCTCATCTCCTCCGCCGAAGCGGAGACTTCCTCCACCGCGGCGCTGTTCTGCTCGCTGACGCTGGCGATGTTCTCAATGGCCTGGGTCACCTCGCTTGAGCCGGCCGCCATCTCCTCGGTGGCCGCGGTGTTTTCTTCCACCACGGCGCTGACCGCGTCGGTGGCGTTCACCAATTCGCTCGAGAGGGTCCCCATCTTGTGGGCGGCCTGGCGCGCCGCTTCCGCCTGGCGATTCACGGCCTCGGCCGCCTTCAGGATATCGGTCAGCGCCTGGCCGGCCTCATTGGCCCGCACCGCGCCGCGCTCCACTTCCTGCGCGCCCTCGTCCATGGCCCGCACCGCCTCATTCACCGTCTGCTGGATGCCCTTGATCAGGCCGGCGATTTCCTTGGTAGCGCCGGCCGATTTCTCCGCCAGCTTGCGGACTTCGTCCGCCACCACCGCGAAGCCCTTGCCGTGCTCGCCGGCCCGCGCCGCCTCGATAGCGGCGTTCAGGGCCAGCAGGTTGGTCTGGCTGGCGATGTCGTCAATCGTTTCCACGATGGCGCCAATCTGATCGGAGCGCTGGCCCATCTCCTGCACCTTCTGCGCCGAGACCCCTACCTTGGCCTTGATGTTATTCATGCCCTGGATGGTGTCGGCGACGGTCTTCGAGCCCGACCGCGCGGCCTCGGCCGCGCTGGCCGAGTCCTTGGAGACGGCCTCGGCGTTGCCGGCCACTTGCTCAATGGCCGCCGAGATCTGCGCGGTGACGGTGGCGGCTTTGCCCACCGCCGCGGCCTGCTCCTGGGCGCCTTTGGCCACGCCGTCAATAGCGCGCTTCATCTGCTCCACCGAGCCGGCCGTGCGGGTGACCGCTTCCGTCTGCTGGGTGGTGCCTTTGGCCACCTGCTGAACGGTGGTGGCGATCTGCGAGGTGGCCTGGCCGGCCTGGCCGGCCGCCGCCGCCAGCTGGCCGGAGGCCGCATTGACGTTGCCGGCGTTCTCCGCCACCTGGCTGATGGCAATCCGCAGGCTCGCGATCATCTGGGCAAAGGCATTCCCCAGCAGGTCGCGCTCGGATTTCGGCGTCACGTCCTCGGTCAGGTCATTCTGCGCCATTTTCTGCGCCACGCTCGCCATATTCTGCAGGTAATTGATCATGCTTTCGAAGGTGCTCGCCATCTGGCCGAGCTCATCCCGCGAGTTGATGGTGAATTTCTGGTCCAGATCGCCTTCGGCAATGCCTTCCGCGGCCATCGCCACCAGGCGCAACGGGTTGGTCAGCGAGCGCGCGAAGAAGAACGCCACCACCAGCCCGAGCAGAATAGCGGCCGCCGCCGCGATCAACGTCAGGGTGAGGGCCTGGCTGCTGGTCTGGTTGGCGGTCGCCTTCATGCCTTCCGTCGCCGTCCAGCCGGCCTCTTCCGCCTTAAAGGCGTTGTCCTGCACCTTGAGGCCGATCGTGTTCATTTGGCCCAGGATCTTGGTCAGTTCGTCGTCGTTGGCCTTCCAGTCCTTGGCCGCCTGGTAATACTCCTGGGTGGCGATCTGGGCCGTGCTGATGCGGTTCCGGTCGTCGGCCGTCGTCGCGACCAGGCTCAACTCGTTGTACAGCTCATCCAGCGTAGCCATGTTGGCTTCAAGCAGAGCATACTCGGCCGGGTCTTTCTGGCGCATATACTTGTTTGCGGCCAGCCGGGTCTGCAGCGCCGTATTCCAGATATCCACCACAATGCTCAACGACTGGCGGTCCAGTTCACCCGTGGCGTTGAGTTTGGCATTGAAGTAGTCCTGGGCCTGCTGAACCACCAGGGCGCCCTTGTCCGCCATCGTCTGTTCCTGAAGCACATTGGCTTGCAGCTTGGCGACGCCCTGCGTGTACAGGTCCTTATACTCCAGCGTGACCGTGCGGACCTCGGCGGATTTGGCCAGGAGATCCTGGTCGTTGTACTGCTTGGCGACGGTGTCCACCTTGTCCAAGGCGGCAATGATCTCGGCGATGTTGTCCATCGCGCCCCGTTCAATCGCGGCCTGGTCGACGCTCACGTCATAGACCGACAGCAGGTAGCGCTTCTCGTCCATGATCGTGCGCAGGGCATAGCGTTCGACGGCCGTGGCATTCTTAACCGAGGGGACGCGCTGGTCTGTGATCTGCAAGATGACATTGGAGAGCTGGCTCAGGTTGAAATACCCCAGCCCGCCCACCATGCCGGCCACCACCAGGGTGAGCACAATAATGACGGTCATCAACTTCGTGCCGACTTTCATGTTACTAAACCAAGCAAACATCGTGGCCTCCTTAGATGGCACACAACTGGGTTAGCAAATGGGTCAATTGACCGCGGCCCAAATCCTGAACGCCAGGGCGGTCCAACCTTTGCGATAGCCCAAGTCCAACGGTTTCCCTACGGCTCCCACATTAGGAGGCGGTCAAGTCCCTGTCAGTAAAGCCTGGACAAAAGTGGCATAAAGAACCACTGAAAGCGGCCTCGCCTTCCTCTTTTCAGAGCTTTGTGGAATAATGCCGGCCGCTATCGCAAATCACTTGCAAGAACCAGCTATGACAGACCAAGACACCGATTTCCGCGAATCGCTTCACGCCGCCGGCCGGCGCCTGACCCCGCAGCGCGCTTTGGTCTTGAGCATTTTGCAGGAGGCGGACGGCCACCTGGATGCCGAGGCCATCTGGAACCAAGCCGTGCTGAAGAGCGCCGACCTCAACCTCGCCACGGTCTACCGCACACTGACCGTCTTAAAGGAAATGGGGCTGGTGGAGCAGCGCTACTTCGCCCGCGACCACAAGCGCGAATACTTTGAAGCGGTGGGCAAGCGCGAGCACTATCATTTCACCTGCCTGGGCTGCGGCGCCGTGATCGAACTGGAGACGCCGCGCATCCGCCAGGCGCGTCAGGAACTCAGCGCGGCCCTGGGGCTGCGCTTCCTGCACGCCTGCATTTGCTTTGAAGGCTATTGCCCGGCGTGCGCGGCCCGCCGCGAGGCGCCCGACGAAAGGCTTGAGGATGCTCCCTAGTTTTCTGCTCACCCTGCGGGAAGGCCTGGAGGCGGCCCTGATTGTAGGCCTGGCCCTGGGCGTGCTGGCAAAAATGAAACGGTCGCAATACGCGCCGGCGGTGTGGGGCGGCGTGGGCCTGGCCGGCCTGCTCAGCCTGGGGGTGGCCCTGGGATTAAACGCCCTGGGCGCGGAGCTGACCGGCGCGGCCGAAGAAATCTTTGAAGGCGTGACCATGTTCCTGGCGGCCGGCGTGCTGACCTGGATGATCTTCTGGATGCAGCGCCAGGGCCGCCAGGTGCAGCAGGGTCTGGAAGCCGAAATCCGCGCCGCCGCCGGCGGGCCGGCCGGCCGCGGACCGGGCTGGGGCCTGTTCGCCATCGCCTTCTTCGCCGTGCTGCGCGAGGGCATCGAGACGGCGCTGTTTCTGACCGCCGCGGTCTTTACCTCCTCGGCGGCCGAGACCCTCTGGGGCGCTCTGCTCGGCCTGGCGGCGGCCGGCCTGCTCGGGTGGTGGTTGTTCGCGGCCGCGCTCCGCCTGAATCTGCGCCGCTTCTTCCAGGCGACCGGCGGCCTGCTGATCCTGTTT
>JAGOBN010000316.1 GCA_017999235.1 Anaerolineales bacterium
CGCCGGCGCCCTGTCGTTCGGCATGCAGGATGTGGCCCGCACCACGCTCACCCTGCGCCGCACGGTGGTGGTGCGCAACATGTCCAACAAGCGCGTCACCCTGAACATCGCGCCCACCTTCCGCTACGCGGCCGACCAGGCCAGCGGCGCGGTGACGGTGAGCGCGCCGGCTTCCGTGAGCGTCCCGGCCCGCACCGGCGTCGGCTTCAGCGAGCGCCGCTTCACGGTCACCCTGACCGTGGATGGCACCAAGCTGCCAGCCTGGACCATGAACTCCGGCAGCCGCGGCGGGAACGCCAACTTCCTGACGGGCATGGAGTTTGACGGCTACCTCAACCTGACCGACGCCGCCAACGCCAGCAACAACATCCACCTGCCCTGGCACATCCTGCCGCGCCAAGCCGGCGACGTGCGTCCCGAAGACAGCAAGGTGGAGATGGAAGGCACGTCCCTCCAGTCGTTCAAGCTGCGCAACAGGGGCGTCGCCATGGCCACCGTGGACGCCTACTCCTTGATCGGCCGGAATCCGTTCCAGAACGCCGCCGGACCGGTGGGGACGGGCTTGCCGGCGCTGACCCTGAAGGCGGTCGGCTCGACCACCATCCCGGTGGCGGCCGGCTTCTGCTCGGCCAACCCGTCGTTCGTGATGCAGTTCGCTATCAACACTTACGAGCGGCAGACGCACGCCAACTATCCGGCCGAGTTCGACCTGTACCTGGATACCAACCAGGACGGCGCGTCGGATTACGTGCTCTACAACGCCGAGAACGGCGGGTTTGCGGCGACCGGTCAGAACCTGACCTGGGCGGTGAACCTCGCCACCGGCAGCGCCTCGGCATTCTTCTACACCGATCATGCCACCAACAGCGGCAACACGGTGTTCACGATCTGCGGTGAGCAGATCGGGATGAACGCCGCCAACGCCGGCCAGCTGATCAACGTGGACGCCTACCAGTTTGACAACTACTTCACCGGCGCCCTGACCAGCTACATCGAAGGCATGACGACCTCGGTACTGGCCGAGCGCTATATGTCCTTCGGCGCCGATATCGCCGCCGGCGCCACCGAAGCGTGGGACGTGTACGACTTCGGCGCCAACGGCACGACCGAATCGGGGTTGCTGTATGTGTTGGACGCCGACCGCGGCACGCGCAGCGGCACGCCGGCCAACAACGAAGCGCTCCAGATCCGAGTTCTGCCGTAAGCGGCGCTTCTTACCCGCGTAAGTTTTAGCCACAAGACGGGGGGCCCCGCGCGGGCCCTCCGTCCTGTTTTCCAGGGCGGTGGAGCTATGCTGAGGCACTTGAAGGCGCGTCATCCCCGGAGTTTAGCCGTGCTCGGCGGCCTGCTGGTCGAACTGGTGGTGGTGCTCGGCGCGCTGACGCTGTGGCCGCAGCCGCCGGCCCAGGCCCAGCCGGCCGACGCGCTCGGTAGTTGGCCGCTCACGCTGGTCTCGGGCGGGCCGCAGCCGGCCACCTGGAACTTCTCCAACGCGCTGGGCATCGACCCGGTCACCAATGCCGCCCAACCGGGCCGCGCCGGCCTGGCGCTGCAAGAGGCGGTGCTGGATATCAGCCCCACGCTCTACGCCCTGGACGCCAGCCTGGTGGTCAGCGTGGACGGCCAGCAGTTCGTGGCCCCCGATACGGTGACGGCCACCGCCAGCACGATCGCCACGGGCGAGATTGATCTGGCCGGCCTGCGCGCGGCCATCGACTTCGCGGCCCTGACCACCCGGCCGACCCTGCGCACGCTCATCAGCCTGCGCAACCCGCAGAGCGTCACCGTGACTGTGTCGGTCGCCTTCGCCAGCAATGTCGGCGCCGGCGCCAACGCGCTCTCCACCCTGGCCACGGGCGGGCCGGCCCTTACCCCGGCCGACGCCTGGCTGGTCACGAGCGATTCGGCCACCATCCCCGCACCAGATGTCCTGCACGTGTTCTTTGGTCCACTGCGCCCGCCCGGACCCGCCGCCGCCGACCAGATCGTCTTTGAAGATCAGGGGCCGGAAGGGGCGGTCGTCACGTACACGGTTTCACTCCCGCCAGCGGTCACCCAGCGCCTGTTGTTCTTCACTGAGCTGGGCGCGCCAGGCACGGGGGTGGCCGCCGCCGCCGCCTATGCCGCGCCGGATCAAACCAGCGACTTGTTCACCGGGCTCACCCAGACCGAACGGCAGCAAGTCATCAACTGGTTTGGACACCGGACGTATCTGCCGCTGATCAATCGGTGAACCGCCGGCCGCGGCGGCAACAGCGGCCTGCTCAAGCCGGCCCGGGAACGCTTCCGGGCCGGCTTCTGTTTAGTCGAACGCCGCTTCCCCAGCACAAAACTCCAAACCCTGCCTTATCTCAACCGGATGCTGACGAAAATGCCAGAAAAAGTTCTATATAATTTAGGTATGTTTTGGGTTATTATCAGGATCTGAGCACCTGGCCCAGGCAAAAAGACCAGGTTGGCAAATCGGCTTTCACCACATAACCATCCTGTCGTATCGATCAAATGCGTTAGGACTGCCCGCCGAATCGGGTGGTGTGGCTATTCCACGCTCCAGCCTGGAGACCGTGTCCCGGCCAGGGGGCCGGACAGCTGGGCGTGTTTGGCTGCCGGAGACGGGCCGGGAAAGGAGGCCAGTTCAGAATACAAAACCCAAGCTTGAACCGAGGTTAATTATCATCCGCTAGCCTAAACTGACGCGTCTAACCTTTTGTTCAGAAGGAGCCCGCTTGTGAAACTTAGATTGTTCCACATCACCGTCCGCCTCGCCCTAGTTGCCAGCTTCGCCTATGGCCCAACGGCCGGCACCTTGGCGGCGCCAGCGGGCCGCCCCGACACCCCCCCAGCCGCCATCTTTTTCGCCGCCGATGGTTTGCGGCAGGACCTCGTCCAAGATTACGCCCAACAGAAGCTCTTACCGACCCTGCGAGAACTGCTCAAAGAGGGCGCTTCAGCCGCCGACGGCGGCCTGCTCACCCAGGCCCCGCCCAATACCGGCGCCGGCTGGTACAGTCTGGCAACCGGCGCGTGGGCGGGTGTGCATGGCTCCACCAACAACACCTTCCATCGGAACGGCGCCCCCCTGAGCACCCGCACCGGCTCCTTCGATGCTGGCGTGCTGCAGGCCGAGACCTTGGCGCAAGCCGCCGAGCGCGGCGGTCTGAAGGTGGCGCAGGTGGAGTGGGCCGGCGGCCGGAACGGCGTCATTGCCGGGCCGACGGTCGATTTCCGCGGTTTCTTCTCCGGCCGCGGCGTGGCCACCAATTTTGTCGGCGCCACGGATGACGCGGCCTTTGTGGCCTCCTTTGGCCTGCAGTTTGACCACCCGGCCGGCTTCGCGGGTCAGGCGGCTTTCCCCGGCGCCGCGCCCGTTGACGCGGCCGGCTGGGTGAACGTCCCCCGGAGCTACAGCCCGGCCAAGGAAATGCGCCTGCGCGTGCTCGATTTCGGCGTGGATAAGTACGGCCTGGACGCCTACATCTTTGACTCCACCAACGACCGGAAGGTCAATTACAACCGCGTACTCTTCGCGCGGGCTAAGGACGGCGCCCAGGCGGTGGCCACCTTGGCGCGCGGCCAGTGGGCGGATGTCAAGGTCAAGATCTCCGGCGGCGCGTTGGACGGCAAAACGGCCGGCTTCCTGGTCAAAGTAGAAGCGCTGAGCGGTGATTTATCCCAGGTGCGCTTGTTCCATACCTCCGTCAGCCGCGCCATCGCCAGCTGGCCGGGCTGGTCGGAACCCGGCTTCACGGGTGACTTTGAAGAGTACGTGGCCCAGAAATTCACCACCTCCACCGCCGCCGACTTCGCCATCCTCGAGGCCGGCGTGGTCAGCGAAGAGACCTACGTGGAGCAGGGCCTGTTCTGGGAAAAGAGCACCCATCCGCTGCTGCGCTATATCGCCAAGAAATATCAGCCGGACCTGCTGCTGGTGGGGTATCCCCTCACCGATGAATTCCAGCATCAATTCCTGGGGCTGATCACGCCTGGGCTGCCCAATGGCGCCCCGAACCCGGCCTATGACGATGTCCAGGTGAACGGCACGCCGGACGGCCGCGTCAGCCAGCGCGCGGCCTTCATTCGCCGCGCTTATCAAGGCGCCGACGCCACCCTGGCCCTGGCCCAATCCCTGATGCCCAAAAAGGCCACCACTTTTGTGGCCTCGGACCATGGTTTTGCGCCGCAATTCCTGGCGGTGGATGCCAGCCGGGTGCTGGTGGACTTGGGCCTGCTCTCGCGGCCGCAGACTTCCAACTGCCGGCCGGCCACCGGGGAGACCCTCGGCAAAGCCGTCGCCTGCTGGGCGGGCGGCACGGTGCAGATTTATCTCAACCTGGCCGGCCGCGATCCGGCCGGCGCCGGGTTCACCCAGATCCCGGCCGCCCAGGAAGCCGCCACGGTCGCGCAAATCAAGGCCGCCTTCCTGGCCCTGAGCGACCCCAACGACTGGACCGGCGACAGCGTGCCCGAAGGCTGGCTGGTGATCGACCGCGCCTACACCAAAGCCGAGGCCCGCTACATCCCCAATGGCCCGGACAGCACCGCCGATATGGCGCATCCTACGCGCACAGGCGATCTGGTGGTCTTCGCTTATCCGCCCTACCAGTTCGACGCCGCCACCCCCGGCACGCTCGTGGCGCGTTCGGCGTTCTTTGGCCAGCACGGCTATGTGCCGGATGTGCAGAACCTGGACGCGAACATCAACATGCGCGCCACGTTCCTGGCCGGCGGCGAGGCCATCCGCCAGGGCGAGTTCGCGGGCTTGCGCACGATTGATCTGGCCCCCACCCTGGCCTACCTGCTGGGCATCCCCCAACCGCAGCACGCGCAAGGTGTGGTGCGCCTGGATCTGCTCCGCGAAGCCCGCTCGGCCACGCTGGTTCCCATCATCGGCCTGACCGACTTTCACGGCCAGCTCGACCCGACCACCGCGGCCTTTGACGGGCTGAACATCCCGGTGGGCGGCGCCGCGCAACTGGCGACCTGGTTCGACCAGGAAGCGGCCGCCTTCGCCGGCCAGCCGGCCTTCTTGTTCGCCTCCGGCGACAACGTGGGCGCCTCGCCCGCCAACTCCGGCCTGCTGCAGGACCGGCCGGCCATCGACGTGGAGAATGCCTGGGGGCTGGACGCCACCTCCTACGGCAACCATGAGTTTGACTACGGTCTGCCGCGCCTGCTGGCGCACCAGGACCGCGCCAACTTCCCCTTCTTGGGCGCCAACATCGTGGACGCCGCCACCGGCCTTAATCCCGAATGGGTCCAAGGCACGCACGTCTTCACTTACCCCAATCGGTCGGACGACGGCGATGACCCGCTGCGCATCGGCGTCATCGGCATCGAGCTCACGGAGACGCCGGAGCTGGTGAGCGCCGGCGCCACCGCCGGCCTGGCCTTCCTGGATGAGGCCGCCACTATCCGGGCCGAGTCCGAAAAACTGCGCCGGCAAGGGGTCCGCATCCAGGTTGTGCTTATCCACCAAGGGACCGCCAACGGCGTGAACGCGGTGGACGGCAACCCGGCGATCCCGTGGAACGGGCCGATTGTCGACATCGCCAACCAGCTCCAAGACACCAGCGTGGACGTGATT
>JAGOBN010000317.1 GCA_017999235.1 Anaerolineales bacterium
CCGCCGCCACATGGCAGGACGTGCAGCCCTTTGACTCTACCAACGTCTGCCCGCGCGCCGCGTCGCCGGCTGGCAGCGCCACGCCCAGGTCAGAGCCCACCGCATTGGGGTTGGGCGTGGCCGTGGCTGACGGGATCTGGCCGCTCGCATCCCGGAAGCTCTCGCCCCAATTGGTGATAAAGGCCACCAGGGACTCCACCTGGTCCGGGCGCATGGGGCCGCCATACGCCTGCCCCCACGCCGGCATCCGCTGCGGGTAATTCTGGAAAGCCACGGACGCGCGCGGCCGGCCGGCGTTGATGGCGCCGCGCAGGTAAGTCTCCAGCGTCCCCTGCCAGCCGATCTCCTTCAACCGCACGCCGTTGAACAAATCCAGCGCGTTGAGCGCCGGGCCGGCCCCGCCTTGACCCTGCAGGCCGTGGCACGAAGCGCAGTTACTCTCAAAGAGCGCCGCGCCGGCCTCGATCGTGCGGGAATTGTAGGCGCGCTCAAAGCTCGCCATGCGGTCGGTCTCGGTGACGGCCACAAAGCCGAACACGACCATCGTGATCACAATGCTAAACGTGCCGAGGATGACTCGCCAGGTCATGATGTGCTCCTGAGTGCGCGCCCGCGCGTTACGGACCCTGCCGGTAATTCGAGTTCTTGTTCAGGTAGGTCGTCTGGCAGAATTCGTTCTTCGCGCCCAGCTGGCAGACCGCCTCGCCCGGACCTTCGTTCCAGATGATGCGGAACGTGACTTTCTTTAGGCCCACCTGCCACTCTTCGACGAGGATAAAGCCCCGGCCTTCCGGCAAAGCGCCCTGTTCCGCGCTGAGGCCGCTCTCGGCCTTGCCGCGCGCAACCTCCAGCTCCTCATACATCTGATGCAGCAGGCTTTGGAGCGCCGGGGTCGGGGCGCTGGCCCACTCTTCCGCGGCGTAAGACACCCGGCCGGTCGGGTTGTCGGCCGTCTTCGGCCCAACGCGATACTCGCCCCACTCGGACTGGCGGAAGGGGCCGGGATGCGTCTGCGGGATCAGTTCGGCCACGATCTCCTGATCAATGGAGGAGGCCACCGCGTAACGGGGCGTGCCCATGTAGGACAAAATGGCCATCAACGCGGCCAAGGCCAGCCCCATGGTCAAGCCCACGCGCCGGTCGCCATAGCGCCGGCTGGGGCCGACTTCGACATACGGCAGCACAAACAGAACCCCGGTGAGAATGCCCGGGGCGACCAGGCCCCAGAAGAATTTGTCGCCGATTTTCAACATGCCCTGGACCCACAGGAAATACCAGGGCGCGGTGGTGTGCAGGGGCGTAACCAGCGAATCCGCATGCGGCTCCAGCGGCGCATGGAAGAAGAAGGTGGCCGTCACCACCATGCCCGCCGTCACCGCGAAGAACAGCAGCAGTTCCCGGGTGATGATGTCCGGCATGAAGTAGGTGCGCTGATCCATGGGGATGCGCTTGGCCGTGTCTTCGCCCACCGGCTCCACCTCGGGCGGCAGACCGTGGCCGTGCAGCACCACCTTGTAGTAATGCACGCCCGTGAAAACAATACCGATCAGCGGCAGCAGCAGGACGTGCGCCAGATACCAGCGCAGGAGGCCGCCCTCGTTGAACTGCGGGCCGCCGCGCACCACCAGGTTGACAAAGTCACCCACTTGCTGGGGCGGAATGGCTTCCAGCATGGAGGCGCCGATGGTCACGGCCCACAAGGAGAGCTGATCCCATGGCAGCAGATAACCCGAGAACGACAGCACCAGGGTGATGGCCAGCAGAATGACGCCGGTCAGCCACGTGAACTGGCGCGGCTTCTTATAGGAGCCGGTGATGAAGGTCCGCGCCATGTGCAGGACCACTACAATCACCATCATCTCCGCGCCCAGCTTGTGCAGGTCGCGCATCAAGCGCCCGAACGGCACGTTGCTCAAAATATTGAGCATGTTCTCGTAAGCCACCAGCGGCGAGGGCGTGTAGAAGATCATCAAGAACAAGCCGGTGATGATCTCGAAGACGAAGAAGTACGTGGAGAGCCAGCCCATCCGGAAGGACGGGTAAATGCCGGCGGTCAGGTTGTGGTAGTAGGTGGGCCGCATGTGGAACCAGAAACCATCGGCATGCGGCCGG
Organism: Anaerolineales bacterium; assembly: GCA_017999235.1. The sequence continues at coordinate 2,113 of JAGOBN010000317.1, forward strand.
ACGCGCGGGTTCGGCTTGGGGGCCGGGTCGCCGCGCAGCATCGAGCGGATGTCTTCAATATCGAGACCGACCGTCACGCGCTCGACGATCTCATTCGTCTTAAACAACAAGGCCGGGCCGAGGCCCTTGGCCTTGACGTCGTCTAGAAACGGGCTATGGAATTTCCAGATCGCCATGGCTCCTCCTCAACACCGCCGTGGACTAGGCGTTGGCTTCCTTGGGGGTGGGGTTGTTGGCGCCGCTGAAGCGCCGGCCGGTATCCACACGCAGCTTGGCGGCGCCCTCCAGGCTGACGGCCCGCCCCTCACCGTTGACCACTTCGGTGGCGTCCAACACTTGGCCGCTGGCGTCCACGGCTTCCATGTAGAAGACATCCAAGTTGCGGGTGGCCGGCCCGGCCACCGCGGTGCCGCTGGAGAGATACTTCGAGCCGTGGCACGGGCACTCAAACCGGTTGTTGGTTGGCACCCACGAGTACAGACAGCCCAGGTGCACGCAAATCATGTACAGCGCGCGCGCCCCCCTGGCCGGCCGCCACTCCGCCGGCTGGCGGGGGTCGTTGAGGATGCCGTCCGCGATGTTCACCATCCAGAACCGGCCGCCGGAGAAGGGCTTCGGCGCGGCATCCGGCTGGGGCAGTTCGCTCACATCCAGCTCAAAGACGCCGCCGAACGTGCCGGCCTTAAAGCGGGGATAGGCGAACCATAACAACGCCGCGCCGGCTTGCCCGGCGAACAGCGCGATGGAGCCGGCCCAAACGTAATACAGAAACTCGCGCCGTGTCATCGGCGACACAGCCGGTTTGGCGGTGGCTTCAGCAGCCATAGCGTTTGACGCCTCCTAAATCTTTGAAAACAGGGCGCTATCGGCGGGATTTTATCACAGCGTGAGGGACGCCGATCATAAAAAAACTGCATGAGCTGATGCAGTTCCCCGCCGCGCAAACGCGCTCAATTTATCACAATCAATTGTCCCAGTCAATTCACCCGGGGAGATGGCGGGCGCTTGGAGGCCGGCCGGGTCTGGCGGATAATGGGCCTGTGATTCTGCCTGAGCCTGCCGCCCCGCCGCTGCCCCCGCTCCGCTTTGTGGATACGCCGGCCGCGCTCCTCCGCTTAGCGGCCGAGCTGGCCGGCGAGCCGGCGCTGGCCGTGGACACAGAGGCCAACAGCCTGTTTGTCTACCGCGAGCGTGTGTGTCTGATCCAAATCTCCACCCCGCGCCAGGACATCATCGTGGATCCGCTGCGGCTGCCGGACCTGAGCCCGCTCCAGCCGCTCTTCGCCAATCCCCGGCAGCAGAAAATCTTCCACGCCGCCGAGTATGACTTGATTGGGCTGCGCCGGGATTACGGCTTCGAGTTCCTCAACCTCTTCGACACGATGGTGGCCGCCCGCACCCTGGGCTGGCCGCAGATCGGCCTGGCCCCGCTGCTGGAGATCCACTTTGGCGTCAAGGTCAACAAAAAGCACCAGCGCGCCAACTGGGGCCAGCGCCCGCTCACGCCCGATCTGCTGGATTACGCCCGCCAGGATACGCGCTACCTCTTCGCCCTGCGCGACATTCAGGAACGCGAACTGGAAGCCGCCGGCCGGCGCACCGAGGCCGACGAAGAGTTTGCGCGTCTGGCGCGGCTGCGGCCGGCGCCCGCGCCGCCCGATCCGGACGCCTTCTGGCGCGTGACCGGCGCGCGGGACCTGACGCCCCCCCAGGCCGGCGTCCTGCGGGAACTCTTTGCCTACCGGGAAACGCACGCCCAGCGCGCGGATGTGCCGCCCTTCAAAGTCATGGGCGACGGCACGCTGGTGGAGATCGCCACGCGCTGTCCCCAGGCGGCCGCCGACCTGGGGCCCATCCCCGGCATGACCGACGGCCAAATCCGCCGGCACGGCGTGGGGATCCTGGCGGCCGTGCGCCGCGGATTGGCGGCCGCGCCGCCGCGCCCGCACCGGCCGCCCCAGGAGCCGGAGGAGGTGCGTGAGCGATACGAGCGGCTGCGCGCCTGGCGCAAAAACAAGGCCAAGGCACGCGGCGTGGAATCGGATGTGATCCTGCCCCGCGAGGCGCTGTGGGAATTGGCCCGCCGCGCGCCGCGCGCGCTGGACGACCTGCACCAACTGGAACATCTCGGCCCGTGGCGCCGCGCCACCTACGGCCCGGAGCTGCTCAGCATCATCCATCCCGAGAGCTAACCGCCCCGCGCCGGCCTGTCCGCGCCGGCCGCCCACCGCGAAAGGATCCGCGCATGGAGATCACGTTTCATGGCGCCGCCCAGACCGTCACCGGCTCCCAGCACCTGCTGACCGTCAACGGCCGGCGGATCCTGCTGGACTGCGGCCTCTACCAGGGGCCGCGGGCCGAAGCCCTCAAGCGCAACCGCGCCTTTCCCTTTGACACGCGCCAGCTGGACGCCGTCCTGCTCTCGCACGCCCATATCGACCACTCCGGCAACCTGCCCTCCCTGGCCGAGGCCGGCTACCGCGGGCCGATCTACGCCACGCCGGCCACCCGCGATCTGTGCGAGTATATGCTGCGCGACTCGGCGCGCATCCAGGAATCCGACGTCTTCTTCTTCAACAAGAAGGCCGCCCAGCGCGGCGAGCCGGCCAATGCCGAGGCGCTCTACACCGAAGAAGACGCCGCCGCCGCCCTGGCGCTGTTCCAGGCCCGGCCGCTCGACCAGCCCTTCGAGGTGGTCCCCGGCGTGACGGCCGCCTTCCGCGAGGCCGGCCACATCCTGGGCTCGGCCATGATCGTGCTGGACGTGGAAGAAAGCGGCCGGCGCTTCCGCTTCGCGTTCTCGGGCGATATCGGCCGGCGCGGCCTGCCGATCCTGCGCGACCCGGTCCTGCTGCACGACATCGACCACGTCATCATGGAATCCACCTACGGCACCAAGACCCACCGCCCGCCCGAAGAGGCCGAGGCGGAGTTCCAGGCGCTGGTGCGGGAGACCGTGGCGCGCGGCGGCAAGATCATCGTGCCGGCCTTCGCCGTCGGCCGCTCGCAGGAAATTGTCTTCGCCCTGCACAAGATGATCGACCAGCGCCTGATCCCGCCGATCCCGGTCTTTGTGGACAGCCCGCTGGCCATCAACGCCTCCCAGGTCTTCAAACAGCACGCCGATCTCTTCGACGCGGAGACGGCGGCCGTGCTGCGCCGGGACGGCGACGCCTTTGGCTTTGCCTCGCTGACCTACACGCGCTCAGTGGAGGAGAGCAAGGCCATCAACGATCACAAAGGCCCGCTGGTGATCATCAGCGCCTCCGGCATGTGCGAGGCCGGCCGCATCCTGCACCATCTCCGCAACAACATTGCCGACCCGCGCAACACGGTGCTGATCGTGTCCTGGCAGGCGCCGCATACGCTGGGCCGGCGGCTGGCGGACCAGGAGCCGGAGGTCAAGATCTTTGGCGAGTGGTATCCGCGCCGCGCGCAGGTGGCCACCATCAAC
>JAGOBN010000318.1 GCA_017999235.1 Anaerolineales bacterium
CTGCGCGAGGCCGGCGTGGTGGACCGGCTGGCCAAGGCCGCCCAGAACGAGATCGCCAACATCGCCACGCTCTTCCTGGGCCTGGTCATCGGCAGCACCATGACCGGCGAGAGCTTCCTGCGCCTGAATACCCTGTTGATCCTGGGGATGGGCCTGCTGGCCTTCGTCATCGACACGGCCGGCGGGGTGCTGTTCGGCAAGCTGATGTATGTGCTCTCCGGCGGCAAGTTCAACCCGCTCATCGGCGCGGCCGGCATCAGCGCCTTCCCGATGTCGGCGCGCATCGTCCAGCGCGTGGGGCAGGAAGCCGATTTTGAGAACTTCCTGCTGATGCACGCCATGGGCGCCAACGCCTCCGGCCAGCTGGCCAGCGTGGTGGCCGGCGGCGTGGTGCTGGCGCTGCTCTCGGGCACCTTCTAACTCCTATGGCTGACACCTACGACCTCCTCATCCGCGACGCGCAGCTACGTGGCCGGCCCGGCCGGTTCGCAATCGGCGTCCGCGCCGGCCAGATCGCGGCGGTGGCCGAACAGGCGCCGGGCGCCGCCGCGCTGGAACTGGACGCGGCCGGCGGCCTGGTGACCGAGTCCTTCGTCAACCCGCACCTGCATCTCTGCAAGGTCCACACCCGCCCGCTGCTGGATGAGGAAGCCTTGCGCGGCTACCACGCCGAGGGCATGGGCCAGGCGATGAACACCATCGAGCTGGCGGCCCGCGTCAAGGAACACTATGCCGAGGCCTGGCTGATCAAAAATGTCCGCCGGGCGGTGGCCGAGGCGGCCCTGCACGGCAACCTGCATATCCGGGCGCTGGCCGATGTGGACCCCAAGGCCCGGCTGGAAGGCCTGCGCGCCGTGCTGCGCGCCCGGGAAGAATTCCAGGGCCTGGTGGACCTGCAGGTCTGCGCCTTTGCCCAGGACGGGCTGGCGCGCGAACCGGGCGCCGGCGACTTGATGCGCCAGGCCATGGCGCTGGGCGCGGACGTGGCCGGCGGCATCCCGTGGATCGAATACACGGACGCCGATCTGCGCGCCCATGTGCGCGAAATCTTCGATCTGGCCCAGCAGTCCGACAAAGATGTCTCGATGCTGGTGGACGACGCCGGCGATCCCGGCCTGCGTTCGCTGGAGGTCATGGCTGTGGAGGCCATCCAGCGCGGCTGGCGGGGGCGCGCCCTGGCCCACCACGCCCGCGCGATGGCGCTCTACCCGGAGCCGTATTTCCAGAAGGTGGCGGCCCTGCTCAAACAGGCGGACCTGGCCGTGGTCACCGACCCGCACACCGGCCCCCTGCACGCGCGGGTCAAGGACCTGCTGGCGGCCGGCGTGACCGTGGCGCTGGGCCAGGACGACATCTCCGACGGTTATTACCCCTTTGGCCGCAACAATCTATTGGAAGTGGCCTTCCTGGCCGCGCACCTGCTGTGGATGACCACCAACCGCGAGCTGGAGACCCTGTACGACATGATCACCGTCAACGCGGCCCGCGCCATGAACGTGCGCGGCCACGGCCTGCGGGCCGGCGCGCCGGCCAATCTGGTGGTGCTGGCGGCCCCCAGCGTCTTGGAAGCCCTGCGCGCGCACGCCGCGCCGCGCTTTGTCATCAGCCACGGCCGGCTGGTGGACCGCGCCCGCCTGGAAGTGGTGGCGCGCACCGGCGAGTGGCCGGCCTGAGTTCACCCGTCCCCGATCTCACTCACGCACGAGGAGCCCATGAAAACCATCGATCTGACTATCCCGCTCGGCATCGGCACGCCGGCCTGGCCCACTTATGAACCCCTGCAGGTCAAGTACTTCAAGCGCCTGTCCCCCAACGGCGCCAACGGCCAGGTGCTCACGCACTCCAATCATCTCGGCACCCACTTGGACGGCGAGATCCACTTCTACACGCCCGGCAAGGACATCGCCTCGCTGGACTTTGACTTCCTGGTGCACGAGGGCGTCATTGTGGACCTGAGCGACGCCTGCGGCGACTACGAGATTTACACGAGCCAAATGATCGAGGAGCGCGTCGACGTCAAAGAGGGCGACATCCTCATCATCCACACCGGCTACCACCACTTCGGCTGGGATCAGCCCACCGCCGACGAGATCCGCTACATGGTCAAGCACCCCGGCCCGGACCGCGAGTTTGCCGAGTGGTGCAAGGCCAAGAAGCTGCGCTGGCTGGCCGTGGATTGCGGCAGCGCCGACCACCCGATGAACACCATCGTCCGCGATTGGCAGCCGCGCCAGGCGCGCGAGGCCGATAAGCGCTTCCGGCAGAAGTACGGCCAGTCATTGGCCGAGCGCTTTGACGACAGCAAGTACCAGTTGATGCACATCGAGATGTTCCCGCACGGCATCATCCACGCCGAGTGCGTGGGCGGCGACATCGACCTGCTGCTCAACCGGCGCGTCACCCTGGGCTTCTTCCCCTGGCGCTTCGTGGACGGCGAGGCCTGCATCGGCCGCTGCGTGGCCTTCGTGGAAGACGCCGTGTACGAGTCCCTGATGCACAAGAAGGCCGGCATGGCCAAGACCAAGTTCGGGGACGCCTGCGATCCGACGCACGTCGAGCGCCTCAACCGCCTCTCCCAGGCCTGACACGCCTTTCCGCCACAGAGACACGGAGACACAGAGTCAGGCCCTAAGCTGCTCCGTGTCTCTGTGTCTCTGTGGCCCATCCCGCGCCTCTGCCACTTTCCCTTCCGGCGTATTACAATGCCCGGCGATGCATGAGTTATCGCTCGCCCATGATTTAGTTGAGATCGCCAGCGACGCGGCCCGCCAGGCCAACGTCCAGCGCGTGGACGTGGTCCACCTCAAGGTCGGCGCGCTGGCCGGCGTGGTCACCGAGGCCCTGCTGTTCTGCTACGATCTGGCGACGCGCGGCACCCCGCTGGAAGGTTCGCGGCTGGAGATCCACCCCGTGCCGCTGGTGGTCAAGTGCGAGCGCTGCTCCGCGGGCTGCCAGTTGGAAGAGTTCAACGGCCTGATCTGCCCCACGTACGGCGGGCCGGCCGCCCTGGTGGTCAGCGGCCGCGAATTGCAGATCGAGTCCCTGGAGTATGAAGTATGACCCCGCGCATTCTCGAAATCCGCAAAGGCGTCCTGGATAAGAACGACCGGCTGGCGCAGGACTTGCGCGCCCGCCTGCGGGCCGCCGGCGTATACGCGGTCAATCTGGTCTCCAGCCCCGGCACCGGCAAGACGGCGTTTTTGGAGAAGACCCTCAGCGCGCTCATCCAGCGCGGGGTGCCGGCCGCCGCCCTGGTGGGCGACCTGGCCACCGAAAACGACGCCCGCCGGCTGGCGCGGAGCGGGGCGCCCGTCCAGCAGATCGTCACCGACGGCCTGTGCCATCTGGAGGCCCAGATGGTCACCGGCTACCTGGACCGCTGGGACCTGGCCCAGTTCCAATTCCTGTTTGTGGAGAACGTCGGCAACCTGGTCTGCCCCTCGGACTACGATCTGGGTGAAGACCTGCGCGTGGTTTTGCTCTCGGTGACCGAGGGCGAGGACAAGCCGCTGAAATACCCGGCCACCTTCCACCACGCCGATGTCGCGCTCCTCACCAAGATTGACCTGGCCGCGGCCGTGGAATTCGACCGCGCCGCCACGTACGCCAATCTCGCCCAGGTCCATCCCGCTTTGCGCGTCTTTGAGACCTCGGCCAAAACCGGCCTGGGCCTGGACGCCTGGCTCGATTTTCTGATCGAACAGCGCCGGCTGAAATTCACGCCCTAGGCCGCGGACTGGGCCGCGAATAACACGCAGTTACACGCATGGGGAGGCCGGCCCCGGATTGCTTCGCGCCAATTCGTGGCACGCGTGTTAAAGCCCCCGACTCGACCCGTATTTAGATAATTGTCACGCGCTTGGGTGACAACAGTCACTATAGCCCCCCCGTCTAAAATCGGATTATTTAAGGTGACTATTTTGGCAGGGCTTACGACTAGTGACCACCTCCCTTCCGTCCGTTTCTGAGCGTGCGCGGCAGCGCCTGCATGTCACCGGTGTGGTGCAGGGCGTGGGCTTCCGGCCGTTTGTGTACGGCCTGGCGGAGGCCCACGGCTTGGCCGGCTGGGTGGGCAACCACAGCGCCGGCGTCTTTATTGAAATCGAAGGGCCGGCCGCCGCCCGTCAAGCCTTCCAGCTAGACCTGATCCAGCGCCGGCCGCCCTTGGCCCATATCGAAGCCGTCACGGTCGAGGATCTCGCGCCGCTGGGCGAGACCGGCTTCCGCATCGTCGCGAGCCAAGCCCAGGCCGGCGCGCGCACCCTGATCTCGCCCGACTTGTGCCTGTGCGCGGATTGCCGGCGCGAGCTGTTTGATCCCGCCAACCGCCGCTACCGCTATCCGTTCATCAACTGCACCAACTGCGGCCCACGCTTCACCATTGTTCAAGATATCCCGTACGACCGGCCGCTGACGACGATGGCGGCCTTCACCCTGTGCCCGGACTGCGCGGCCGAATATCACGACCCGCGCGACCGGCGCTTCCACGCCCAGCCCAATGCCTGCCCGGTCTGCGGGCCAAGCATCTGGCTTGAGATCGGGGCGACCCCGCCCGTCGGCGGGGAAGCGGCCCTGCCAGCGGTCCGGCAGCTCCTGGCCGCCGGCCAGAGCGTGGCCGTCAAGGGTTTAGGCGGCTTCCATCTGGCTTGTGATGCCGCTTCGGACGCCGCACTGCGGCGTCTGAGAGACCGCAAAGGCCGGGTGGATAAGCCCTTCGCGGTGATGGTGCCGGATTTGGCGGCGGCGGGCGCGCTGGCCGAAGTGAGCGCCGAAGAGGCGCAGCTGCTCACCTCCCGCGAGCGCCCGATTGTGCTGCTCAAACGCCGGCCCGACGCGCCGCTCTCGCCACTGGTGGCGCCCGGCAATCCCTACATTGGCATCCTGCTGCCGTATACGCCCCTGCATGAACTGCTCCTGGAAGGCTGGCCGGCGCTGGTCATGACCTCGGCCAACTACAGTGATGAGCCGATCGTCAAAGACAATGCCGAAGCCCGCGCCCGGCTGGCGGACCTGGCCGACGCGTTCTTGATGCACGACCGTGACATCCACGTGTGGGCCGACGATTCGGTGGTGCGGGTCTTTGAAGGCCGCGAGCTGCCCCTCCGCCGCTCGCGCGGCTACGCGCCCTTTCCGGTGCGGCTGCCCCTCGCGGCCCCGCCCACGCTGGCGGTGGGCGGTGAACTGAAAGCCGCCTTCTGTTTGGCCGAGGGCGCGCACGCCTTTCTGAGCCAGCATCTGGGCGATATGGAGAACCTGGAGACGCTGACCGCCTTTGAGCGCGCCGCTGATCATTTCCAGCGGCTCTTCCGCTGCACGCCGGAAATCATCGCCGCCGACCTTCACCCGCGTTACCTCTCGGCCCGCTGGGCGCGGGAGCATGTGGCGCGGGCGCCGGCCGCGCGCCGGCTGGTTGAAGTTCAGCACCACCACGCGCATCTCGCGGCGGTGATGGCGGAGGCCGGCCATCCCGTTGAGCGGCCCGTGATCGGTTTCAGCTTCGACGGCACCGGCTACGGTCCGGACGGCGCCATCTGGGGCGGCGAAGTCCTGCTGGCCGACTACTCC
>JAGOBN010000319.1 GCA_017999235.1 Anaerolineales bacterium
GGCGGCGGCGAGCACGCCGTAGCTGATGATCATGACCTGCTTGTGGCGCTGGAACATCCCCACCAGCACGGGCTGAGCGTCCGGCTCCAGGCGGTCCAGGGCCTGGACGTATTCGCCCAGGTAAATAAACGAGCCGTGGACGAACGGCGACAGGATAAAGCCCAGGCCGAAGAGCAGGACCGGCGGCCAGACCGCCCAGAATCCCGCCGGCGCCAGGCCGGTGTAGAGCAGCCACAGGCTGGCCAGGACCAGGGGCGTGGCGAACACGCCCAGCAGGCCGCCCCACATTAGGCGCGGCCAGGACAGTTCCGCCATGCGTTCGGTGCCGGAGAGCAGCTTGATGTGCGGTTGCAGATTGGGATGGCGGGCCAGATCGGCGCGGCCCGCCAACAGCAGCACATCGCCCACGGCATAGATCCCGGCGCCGAGCATGGCGAGCAGGCCGGCCCAGTGGAAGGAAGTTAAGGTGAACATTGCGGCCTCCCCTCTCCCCAGCGCCAGCGCGCTACGCCGGCTCCACAAAAATCTTGTCGGTGACGGCGCGGCCCAGGGCGTGGACGGCGCCGGCCTGCGCGACCAGGATGTGCAAGGGGCCGTCAAAGGGCGCGCGTTCGGCGATGGTCAGCGCCACCTGCAGGCCGATGCCCAGCTCCTTCAGATAGCGCAGGAAGGCGGGGTCGTCGTCACGTACGCGCGTGACGCGCACGGTCTGGCCGGCCGGGACTTCCGAGAGCGCCAGCCGGCTGGGGGCCGCCACCGCGCCATCCTTGCTCGGGATCGGGTCGCCGTGCGGGTCGGTGGTCGGGTCGCCCAGCAGGGCCGCGATCTTATCCTCGAACTCCTCCGAGATGACGTGCTCGAGCTTCTCGGCCTCGGCGTCTACGCGGTCCCATTCGTAGCCCAGCGATTCCGCCAGATAGAGTTCGATCAGCCGGTGGTGGCGGATGACTTCCAGCGCGATCTTGCGGCCGGCCGGCGTCAGCGTGACCCCGCGGTGGCGTTCGTAGTTCACCAGCCGCGGCTTGGCCTTGGCGAGCTTCTGCACCATGCCCGTGACCGAGGCCGGCGCGACATCCAGGTGGACCGCCAGCAGGGAGGTGGTGACTGCCCCGAAGTCTTCCTCCAGCTCGTACATCGCCTTCAGGTAATCCTCAACCGCGTGCGAGATCATTGCAACTCCTAAGGATAAAATTTAGGCATGCCTAAATATTTGGCTAGTATATTCCTAAACTATTTGGCTGTCAAGCGGGCGGCGCTGGCGCTATAATGCGAGGGATGCTGCGCGCCGCGCCCTTGTTCCGTCTGACCACCGCCCACTGGCGGGCCATCACCGACCACCTGACGGCTCAGCTGCCGAACGAGGCCTGCGGTCTGTTGGGCGGGCCGGCCGGCCAGGTGCGGGCGGTCTATCCCGTGGCCAATATTTTGAACAGCCCGGTGGCGTATCAGATGGATCCGGCCCAGCAGCTGGCGGTCTTTTTGGAATTGGAAACGGCGGGCTGGGAATTAACCGCCATCTTCCACTCGCATCCCGCCGGCCCGGCCGGCCCCTCACCGACCGATATCGCGCAAGCGTATTATCCAGAAGCGCTGTATCTGATCTGCGCCCCCGAGGCCGCCGGCCGCTGGCGGGGGCGCGCCTTCCGCCTGGAAGCCGGGCAGGCCACGGAAGTCCCGGTGGAAATCGCGGCGTGACGCTTGCCAGCCAGTCCGCGCGCGTTTGGGCGGCCGGGCCGCCCGCTGGAGGCCGGCGCTATCCAGGATGTGATCACCATGGAATTGTTTCTCGCACTGCTAGGGGGATATCTTTTGGGCTCGATACCCTTCGGCGTGGTCTACGTCCGTTTGTTTACGGGGAAAGACATCCGGCAGGTCGGCAGCGGCCGGACTGGCGGCACTAACGCCATGCGGGCCGGCGGCTTCTGGGTAGGGCTGGCCACGGCGCTCTCTGATGTCTTTAAAGCCACCGTGGCGGTGTGGCTGGCCGGCCAACTGCTGCCGGCGGAGCTGCGGGTGTGGGGCATGGTGCTGGCCGGCCTGGGCGCCATCCTAGGGCATAACTACCCGGTGTGGCTGCGCTTCAAGGGCGGGGCGGGCGGAGCCACCGCCGCCGGCGCCGCCATCGCCATCTGGCCCTGGCTGGCCCCCATCGCGCTGGGGGTGGGCGCGTTTATCCTGTACTTTATCGGGTATGCGTCGGTGGCTACCATTGTGACGGCCCTGGTCATCACCGGGACGCTGATTTACCTGGCGGTGGTGGGGACGCTGAGCGGGACATTTATCTGGTTTGGGGTCGGATCCGTGCTGTTGCTGGCTTGGGCGCTGCGCGCCAACTTCGCCCGGCTGGCCCGGGGCGAGGAGCGGTTGGTGGGGCGCCGCGCCAAGCGCCGCGCGCCGCCGGACAGCGCCGGGCCGGCGTGAAACCGGCTCTGGTCCGGTCAGGCTGGGCGCTCACCGCGCTTACGTTTGCGGCTTGGCTTTGCGGGCGTGCCAGCCGTGCCGGCGCTCGGTGCCCTCCCGCAGCCGTTTGAGATTGGGCCGCAAGGACCACAAACACAAGGCCAGCGCCAGCACCGCAAAGACGATGTGCTCGGCCGGGCCGGCGCCCAGCAGCCAGCGCGCCAGCATGATGCAGATCGCCGTGACCGCGAAGGAGATGGTGGTCAACGACGCGTAGCCCACGAAATACCAGATCAGCGCCCCTACCGGCACCACCAACCCCAGACTGCCGAACCAGATGCCGGCCGTGGCGCCCACCGTCGGCGCGCCGCCGGCGCCGCCCTTAAACCCCAAGAACAGCGAATAATTGTGGCCTAGGATGGCGGCCAAGCCCGCGCCGACCTCGGCCCACGGCGTCTGCGGGACCAGCCATTGCGCCAGCCAGACGGCCCCCGCCGCCTTGAGCGCGTCACACACGCCCGTCAGCAGGGCCACCTTGCCGCCGCCGGCCCGCATCACATTGGTGCTGCCCGTGCGCCCGCTGCCCACCGCGCGCACATCCTGCCCGGTAAAGAGCCGGACAAAAATGTACCCAAACGGGATGGAGCCTAAGAGATAACCGATCACGCTGGCGAGGCCGATCCATAGTACCGTCATAGGGGGTGCTCCTTGGGTCCGCGCTGGCTTAGGCGGCCAGGCGGATAATGCCCCGCGCGGCCAAATCGGTCAGCTCCGCCGCGGTGAGGCCAAGGCCGTGCAGGATTTCGGCGGTGTGCTGGCCGAGGGCCGGCGCCGGCGCCAACTCGGCCGGGACCAGCGCCGCTTCCCGCAGCCGCACCTGGGGATGCTGGCGCAGGTCGGCCGGCGCGGTCAGCGGCTCCACGCACGCATCCACCTGTTGAAACACCGCCAGCCACTCCGCGTGACGCCGGCCGCCAAAAACCGCGGCGACCTCGGCGCTGGCGGCCGGATCGAACTGACGCGGGATCAGATCCGGCCGCTCCACGGCCGCGCAGAAATTGGCCCAAAAGTGAGGCTCCAGCGCCGCCAGCGTCACCGGTTGATCGTCGGCGGTGACATACACGCGATAACACGGCAAATCGCCGCCCAGCGGGCCGCGGTGATCCACGGGCGGCTGACGGGCGCCGGCGCCGGCGGCCAGCGGCAGCGCCCAGGAGAGCGCGCCGTCGAGCAGCGCCACATCCAGATAGCGGCCGGCCCCGGTGTGCGCGCGTTCCACCAGCGCGCCCAGGATAGCGATGGCCGCCAGCATGCCGCCCGCCAGATCCGCAATTTGCAGGCCCGGCTGGGCCACCGGCTCGCCGGCGCCGCTGTTCAGGGCCAGCAGGCCGGCCACGGCCAGGTAATTCAGGTCATGGCCGCCGCGCTTGTGATAGGGGCCGGTTTGGCCGTAGCCGGAAAGCGCGCAGAAGATCAGGCGCGGGTTGCGCGCGGACAGCGCGGCATAGCCCAGCCCAAAGCGGTCCAGGGTCCCCGGCCGGAATGACTCAATCACTACGTCAAACCCTTCCACCAGGCGCAGGAGCAGCGCCTGGCCGGCGGGATTGCGGTAGTTGAGGGCCACGCTCTTCTTGCCGCGGTTCAGCGGCTCGAACATCGCCTGCAGGCCAAATTCCGGCGGCGACGCGCGCAAATAATCGCCCAACACCGGCGTTTCCACTTTGACGACCTCCGCTCCCATGTGCGTCAACAGCTGGGTGCAGTAGGGGCCGGGGAGCAGACGGGAGAGATCCAGAACGCGCAAGCCAGCAAGCGACGGAAGAGCGGTCATAGCGTCTCAACGGGAGGGGCGCCGGGGAGCGCCGCCGCCGAATGCCAACGGGCGCCCGGGACAGGTGGCGGGAAGAGGCGGGCCGGCGCGCTCGATTGGCGGTTAGGTTGGTCTGGGCGAGAGGCCGCCCGCCAAAGTTTAGCCGGTTTGAGGGTTCGCGCCAAACCGTCCAGCGCCGGCCGCCTTAACGGGTGGCGTACAATACACGTTCACGCCCCGACGCCTCGTCGCCGAGGGGCCGCATATCCGGTCACTGAGGAACATCTGCCATGCCCCGACTGTCTGCTTGGGTACTCATGATCTGCGGCTTGTGGATCTTTCTCGCCGCGCCGGCGCGGCCCGCCCGGGGGCAGACGCCGCTGGTGCAGGTGTTGGACGCGCGCCAGGCGCCGCTGACGGAATTGGTGGATGGCAACGCCATCAGCTTGAAGCTGACCTTGCCGCAGGCGGTCAGCGCCAGCACGCCGGTGGATTTTCGGCTGGCCGGCCTGGAGGCCTCCGTCGCCGGCTGCGCCATCCCGGCCGGTGAAAACGCCTGCCAGACGGCGGCCTTCCCGGCCCTGGGCTGGGCCTGGGATGCATCCGGCGCGCGCCAAACCCAGCGCGTGGTCCAGGCGCAGTCCGCCGGGCAGGGGCTCGGGGAGAGCGCGGCACTGACTATCCGCCCGCGCCCGGTGGTGCTGGTGCATGGCTTCAATTCCAATTGGGAAACCTGGACCGCGTATCTGGGAGCCGAGGGCTACCTGGCCGCCCACGCCCTGGCGGGCTATGCCGTGGGCGATGGACAGGTGGCCGGCGCGCTGAACACCGGCGGCCTGGCCGCGCCGCTGGCGCGCACCAATTCCATCGCGCAAAATGCCGAGATTCTGGGCGCCTATATCCGCAACGTGCAGCAAGCCACCGGCGCTGAGCAGGTGGATGTAGTGGTTCACAGCATGGGCGGGATGATCACGCGCTATTACCTGGACCGGGTGATGACCACGCGCAACGTCGCCCAGTTGATTATCCTGGGGACGCCGATGGGCGGATCATCGTGCGCCATCCTGCCGGCGGCGCTGGGCCTGCTGCTGCCCGCCACGCTGGAGATCCAGCCCAGCTACATGCAGGGCATCTTTAATCCGCAGATCACGCGCCGGCAGGGCGTCCCCTTCCACGCCCTGGCCGGCACCAAACTGCTTGAGTCGGTGCAATCCCCCTGCACCGATGTGCCTTCCGATCTGGTCGTGCCGGTCGCGAGCGTCAAGGCCATTCCGATGCCGGTGCGGGAGATGGCCTTGCTGCACACCGACCTGAATGCCGCGCCCGAAGTGTTTACTGAATTTGTGCTG
>JAGOBN010000320.1 GCA_017999235.1 Anaerolineales bacterium
GGGCAGAATGAGCACAAATTCATCCCCCCCATAGCGGCACACGATATCGCTCATGCGGAGGCCCTCGCGCAAGAGGCGCCCGAATTCGCGCAGGAGCGCGTCGCCGGCGGCATGCCCAAAAGAGTCATTGAAGGGTTTGAAGTGGTCAAAGTCGAGCATGGCAATACACAGCGGGGTGTTCCGGCGCTGCGCGCGGTAGAGTTCGCGGGTCAGGCTGTCTTCCAGGTAGCGCCGGTTAAAGAGCCCGGTCAGTGGATCTTGGGTGGCCTGCTCGCGGAGCGCCTCCCGGAGCTTTAGATTCGACAGCGACAGTTTGATCGCCTCGCCCACCATGACCACGAGCTGTTGTTGGCTGAGGGGACGTTTGCCCGGCGGCGCGGACGCGCCGCACAGAAACAGCAGGCCCAGCGTTTCGCCCTGCACCATCAGGGGCACGCACTGGTAGCTGGCCGTGGGCGGCTGGCTGAAATGGCGGCACACCAAGCCGGCCTGTGGATTGAGGACGTCGTGGAGTTGACCCCGCCGCATGGCCCAGCAGTCTTCCAGTGCGAACGCGGGGGCCAGCAGCGCCTGCGGCCCCCAGTGCGCCACGGTTTCCAGCTGCTGGTCCCACTGCCGCAGGATGGCCAGCCCGCCGTTTTGCGCGGGGAATAGCTCGACCGCCATCAGCGCAATCACCTGGTAAGCCTCGACGCGGTTGGTGCAGGCCTGCAGGAGATCGTTGAGCCGGTTAAGGAGCTGCATTTCCTGGTCGCGCCGCTGTAATTCCTCCACCAGCGTCACCAGCGCTTCGTTCGCTCTTTGAACCGCGGCCTCGGCTTCTCGGCGGCCGGTGATATCCCGGATGTTGCATTGGATCACGCGCTGGTCATCCACCGAGTAGACGTTGCTGACAAATTCCACCTGGCGGTGATGCCCGGTTTTGCTTTCCAGGGGCAAATTGTCGTAACGGATGTACTCGCGGCTCTGCAACTGCCGGAAGGCGCTCTGGCTGGCGGCGATGTCCCGGAACGGGCCGATTTCCCACAGGGTTTTTCCGAGCAGTTCGCTGTGGGTGTAGCCCAATAAATCCTCCAAAAAGGCGTTGGCGTCGATGATCTCCCCGGTGGCGGCGTCCAGGAGCAGAATGCCGTCCTTGGCGGTCTCGAACAGCCGTCGGTAGCGCGCTTCCGACGCCTGCAGCGCCAGCTCGATGCGCCGGCGCGGCGGCGCGCGGCGGTTCGACGCCGGCTTGCCGGGGGAGCGGGGTTTCGCCAGCTTATGCTCTAAGGCGGCCAACCGGGCCCGGAGGGAGGCGTTTTCGGTGCTGAGTTGTAGGCGGGTTTTGTCGGTCATTGATTCATCGCCTTGGCGCGTCGGCCCGGTGTCGGGAACCGGGCCACGCGGCAACTGGAGACGAGCATTGTTCGGATGGTGTGGCGGGCGGCCCCAAACAGGCGGGAGCCGGCGGGTTCCCGAGGCGGTTGGCCGCCCGGGCCGGGTTGACGCCGCCGGCCTTGACTAGATCCACCGGCGGCCCCTGCGGGCAGTGGAGGCGGATGGACGGCTTAAGTTTAGGAGCCGAGAGTCTCAAGAACGTCACAATAGCGGCCGCCGGGCGGCGGGTGGGGAAGTCCGTCTTAGCCGCCCCGCTTTCCCGCCTTCGACGCACGGTATACTAAAATGTGGTCTGGTTCCGCCCCGGCTGCCGCCAGGCTCGGCCGGCCCTGGATTTCCTAGACATGGTCATCAAGCAAGGCGATATCTATTGGGTTTCACTGGCTGGGCCGGACAGCTCGGAACCGGCCATCGCCCATCCCCAGGTGGTCATTCAAGACGATGTCTTAAACCGCAGCCGCATCCCGACCCTGGTGGTGTGCGCGTTGACGACCAATGCCAAGCGGGCCAAATCACCCGGCAACGTGCGGCTGGAGGCCGGCGAAGCCAATTTGCCCCGGCCCAGTGTTGTGGTAGTCTCGCAAGTGTCGACGGTGGCCAAAGCGCAATTGGGCGCCTACATCGGCTCGCTGACCCAGGCCCGGATCGCGCAAATCCTGGCCGGCCTGCGGTTTGTGCAGTCGTTGACGGAACATCACGATCAGGACTAGGCCGGCCGAATTTCCGGGCTGCCGGGGTGGGCGGTCTGTTCGCCCGCCTGGAGATGAACCATGCCGACAACGTATACGACCACCGTTTGGAAAGATCAAGAAATGAATGCCACCGCCTTGCCGGTCCCGGCCGCGGCGGTGGCCGCGCTGGGCAAAGGGAAACGCCCGCCCGTTAAGGTGAGCGTCAACGGGTACACGTATCGAACCACGATCGCCGTGATGGGCGGGATCTTCATGCTGCCGCTGAGCGCGGAAAATCGGCGGGCCGCGGGCGCGCAGGCCGGCGACCAGGTTGAAGTTACGCTGGAGCTGGACCTGGAGCCGCGCACCGTCGTCGTTCCGGAAGACCTGGCGGCGGCCCTCGCCGCCCAGCCGGGGGCGCGGGCGGCCTTCGACGCCTTGGCGTACTCCACGCGCAAAGAGTATGTGGGTCAGGTGGTATCGGCCAAGGCGCCGGAAACCCGCGCCCGGCGCCTCGCCAGGATCGTGGCCCAGCTGGGCGGCGCCTGATCCAGCCCCGGAGGCAGACGCGTATGGCATCCCCCCCGTCCATGTTCAAGACCCCGGCCGGCGAGGCGCGCTATTTTGCCGCCTATGACGCCACGCTCGCGCTGTGGCCCACGCCGCGCGACGCCTGGCAGGTGCCGACCCAGTTTGGGATGACGCACCTCAACGTCTGCGGCCCGGCGGACGCCCCGGCGCTGGTCCTCCTGCCGGGCGCGGCGATCAGTTCCACCATGTGGTATCCGAATATCGCCGCTTTAAGCCGCGCCCACCGGGTGTACGCGCTCGACATCCTCGGCGATATGGGCAAGAGCGTCAGCACCCGCCCGCTGACGACCCCGGCGGCGTTTGTGCGCTGGCTGACGGAGGTCTTCGATGCGCTGCAGCTGGAGCGGGCGCCGGTGGCCGGCATCTCCCTGGGCGGCTTTCTGGCGCTCAAGCTGGCGCAAGCGGCCCCGCACCGCGTGACAAAGCTGGTCTTGCTCTCCCCGGCCAGTCTGCTGCCGCTTCGGCCGCAATTCTACGGCCGCGTGGCGGCGGCCATCCTCCTGCCATTTTTGTCTCCCGCGCGCCGGCAGGCTTTGTTTTTGGGCGTGGCCTCGCCCAATGCCGGGCCGGCGATCAAGCAGCTGCTGACGCCGACCGATTTCCGCTACCGGATGTTTTTCCCGCGCGCCGAGACGGACGCCGAACTGCGGTCGGTCCAGGCGCCCACCTTGCTGCTGCTCGGGGAGCGCGAAATTATCTATGCGCCTCAGGCCGCCCTGCGTCGGGCCGGCCGGCTGATCCCGAAGATTGAAGCCGCCCTCATCCCGGGCGCCGGGCATGCGGTCAATATTGACCAGCCGGAAGAGGTCAACCGGCGGATGTTGGCTTTTCTGGGAGGCTGAGCGGCTATGTCCGGGTGTTCAATTAAACCGCCGCGGCCGGCCGCGGGCGGCGCGCACTGATGACCATGAACTGCCCGAATTGCCAGGCCCCGGAAACGATCCTGTATGGACCGGGCGACAAGCCGGCCGGCCTGACCGGCCTTCAGCTGGGCAACTGGATCAGCCTGGAACAGTGCGGCCACTGCCGCGCGCTCTGGTGCGCGTCCCTGTACGAGCCGTACGCGGCCTTTGAGTATCTGGTGCGCTGGGATTACGACGCCGCGACGTGGCGCCGGGTTCACGACGCGGACGCCGGCCGCGCGCTGCTGCGCTGGCACGCGGCCATGATCCGCGAGAACTGGCAGCAGTTAAGCGCCCCCGCGCGGGAACGGGTTGATCAACACCGGCGGCGCAGCCAGGGCCATAACCCCATCGACAATCCCGCCGCGTTCGGCGCGGCGCGGTCATCTGAAATCAGCGCGGGCTGGTAAAACACGTCAGCAGAGGGTTGGCATGAAGTATCAAGCCATTCGTGAGCAAGTCTATGAGACCGTCCTGAAGGCCGTGAAGTCCGGGCTGATCCGGCTCTCGGCCGGCAATATCAGCGCCCGGACCGACGACGGTCTGGTGGCCATCACGCCCGCCGGCATCAAATATGACGTGCTGAAGCCGGAACAGATTGCAATTGTCGATCTGGACGGCCAATGGGTGGATGCTCCGTTCAAGCCGTCGTCTGAGACGCCCATGCATACCGCCATCCTGAAGCACCTGCCGTCGGTCGGCGCGGTCTGCCACACGCACTCGCCGTACGCCATCACCTTTGCCACGCTCGGCCGGGACGTGCCCTGCCTGACGCTCGAGCTGTTCGTGTGCGGGGCGCCGATCCCGGTGGCGCGCTGGGCGTGTCCCGGCACCGCCGAGGCCGGCGTGGTGACGGTCGAGCTGTTCTCCCAGCGCCCGGGCCTGAAAGTCTGCCTGCTGCGCAACCACGGCCTGGTGGCCATCGGCCAAAACCTGGAGCAGGCCTTCGAGCTGGCCTACGACGCGGAGGTGGGGATGCAGATCTACCACCAGGCGCTGCTGGTCGGCCAGCCGGAATTGATCACGGCCGAACGCCAGGCCGAAATCCGGCGCGTCTACGCCTAGGCCGGTGCGTTATCCGAGGCGGGGCCGGCCTCGGGCAATCGGGGCGTCAACGGCGGAGCGCCCGGGGACCTGGCGCAAACGGGAGGGCGACTGTGTTAGAATTCCCGCCGTTATGCATAATCCGTATCCCCGCTGAGTGGCTCCACCCGGGCCGGGACGCCTGAGGGTTCCCGGTCTGTCACTGCATCGCTGGCTCACTGTCCGCCTTAAGCGCTCAACTGCCTCGGCCGTTGTTCACCGGGCTCCCGCTGGGGAGCGGCTTCAAAAAAGCTTCACAGTCAGACCAGACCGATCAGCGTCGGGCAGCCCAAGCTGGGACCGGATCTATTGAGGCGGGTGGTTGAACATTGACCTCCGCCGACTTGGGTTTGAGCAAGGAAGAAGGCCAATCATGGAAGTATCGTTTGACCCGCGTCCGGCGGCGGTCATGGAGCCGGCCGCTGACGCGATCCGGTCCCGCCGGACGTTTGCGATCATTTCGCACCCGGATGCCGGGAAGACCACGCTGACGGAAAAGCTGCTGCTCTACGGCAACGCCATCGATTTGGCCGGCAACGTGCGCGCGCGCCACAATCAGCGCAGCACAACTTCCGACTGGATGGCGATTGAGCGTGAACGGGGCATTTCCGTTTCCTCGACCGTGCTGCAATTCCCTTACCAGGGCTATGTCCTCAATCTGCTCGACACGCCGGGACACCAGGATTTTTCGGAAGACACGTATCGCACGCTGGCCGCGGTGGACAGCGCGGTGATGGTCCTGGACGGGGCCAAGGGCATTGAGCCGCAGACGCGCCGGCTGTTTGAGGTTTGCCGGCAGCGGGGTATCCCGGTCTTCACCTTCATCAACAAGATGGACCGTCCCGCCCGCGATCCGCTCGAACTGCTGGATGAGATTGAGCAGCTGCTGGGCATGCAGCCCGTGCCGATGAATTGG
>JAGOBN010000321.1 GCA_017999235.1 Anaerolineales bacterium
AACGCCGCGAATCTCGTCAACCCGCAGCGGTTTATTTTGGGGGGCGGCGTCACCAAGGCCGGCGAGCGCGGGTGGGCGGCAGTGCGCCAGGCGGCGCGGGCCACCGCCCTGCCCGAGGTCAACTTTGAGATTGTGCCGGCCGAGCTGGGCGATGATGCCCCGCTGTGGGGGGCGGTGGCGCTGGCCGAGAACGCCCTGCGGTTCCAGCCCTAGCCCGATCAAAAAACCAGTTCGGCCGCCCCGCCTTTCACCGCCCCGCCCGCGGCCCGGCCGCGCTGGTGGCCGGTTTCCGCGTATGCCATTCCGCGTACGCGATTCCGCGTACGCTAAGCCTGGACGGTCAGGCTGGCGCGGTGCCAGGCGTTGTTCATGTAGCCCTTGAAATTCCACACGTCGGCCAGCTCGGCCGGCTGGGTGTTGCCGGCCGTATCCACGGCGCGCGCCACGAGCGCATAGCGGCCCGGCGCCAGCGTCCAGCGCGCCTCCCACAAGCGCCAGCTCCACGCTTCGGCAGCGCTGAGCCAATCGGCTTCCACCCAGGTCTGGCCGCCATCCACCGACACATCCACGCGCGCCACCGCGCGGCGGCCGCCGGCCAGGGCGTAGCCGCGCACCGCCACCGCGCCGGCCGGCGCGGCCTCCCCCGGCGCGCAGATCACGGCCGTCAGCGACATCTCGCCCAGCCGCAGGCCGCGCTCCCAATCCACGGTCTCCGCCGTGACGTAAGGCGGGAACAGGCGGTAGGCGCGGGCCTGGAAATAATTTTCGGACGGCGTTGGCCGCAGCGCGATGCGCCGCAGCCACTTCACGCTGCGCGCGCCGATATAACCCGGCACCACCGCCCGCAGCGGCGCGCCGTGCACGGCCGGCAAGGGCCGGCCGTTCATCTCATCCGCCAGGAGCACCTCCGCGCCCAGCGCTTTCTCCATCGGCACCGAGCCGCCAAAGGGAAAGCGGTGGCCGTGGCGTTCCGTCTCGTCCGCGCCGATCAGCTCCACATGCCCGTCCAAGCCGGCCCCGGCCAGGCCGGCCAGAGCCAGCACATCGCTCAGCCGGAAACCGCTCCACTGGGCGTGGCCGATGGCCTCCGCCCCCCACTCCAATTCGTTGGGGATCGGCCGCACCGCCGCCAATTCGGCGCGGCGATTGCCGGCGCATTGCAGGGTGGCGGCCACCGTCACGCGCGGGCAGTGCGCGCGCAGATCAGCCAGCGTGAGCGGGCGGCCGGCGGCGCCGGGTCCGGCCACGTCCAGTTGATACGCCGCCGGCGCCAGAGCCGGCACCGCGCCATGATTGCGGACAAAAAACAGCTCGGTGGGCGTCAGCGCGGTCTGCGCCAGGCGCGCCAAGGGCGGGCCGGCGTTGAAGGGCGCGGCCTGCCGCACGATGAGGTCCGGGTGCTTGCCAGCGGGAAGAGGGGCGGAAGCCGACATAGGTCATCCTTGAAGGAGGCCATCCGGCCGCGATCATACCGCACTTCGGCGCCGGCCGGCGCCAGTTAAAACAGCGCGGCCCCGGCTTTTCAGAGCCGAGGCCGCGCCAGTTTTGACCCGTTCGCTAGCCGCCTAACGACCGATGATGGGCATCAACAATCGGAAGGGCAGCAAGCCCGAGGTGTTGACGAACAGCAGGCCGCCGGCTTGATCCGCGATGACGGTGTACGGCCACACCATCCCCACCCGCAGCGCTGTATCCGCCGTGGCATACGTCTTAAGCGCCTGCGGCTGCGCGGGGTTGACGAGATCCACAATCTGCATGCCCGCCGCATCATCGGCGATGAACGCCGTCCCGCCGATCAGCTTGACGTCGTGCGTCTGGCCGGCGGTATCCAGGGCGCCGATCTCCACCGGGGCGGCGGGATTGCGGATATCGAAGATGCGCAGGCCGTCCGAGCCATCCGCCAGATACACGCGGGTGTCATCGAGCACCAGGCTTTCCGCAAAGCCGGCCGTATCCGCTGAACCGCTGACCACCGGCGCGGCCGGGTTGCTCACATCCACCAGCACCAGCCCGCCAAAGCCAGCCGCGATGGCCAGCGTGTCACGCTGCCGTTCCAGCGCCAGAAAGCTTTGCGGCGCGGCGGCGGGCAGCGCGCCCACCAGAACCGGGTGCGCGGGATCGCTGACATCGATGATCAGCAGCCCCTGGCTGCCATCCGCCACATATGCCAGGCCTTCCGCCACCACTACCGCCTGCGCTTCGCCGGGCGTCACATAAGTGCTCAGCCAGACGGGCGCGGCCGGGTCGCTGACATCATAGAGGCTCAGGTCGCCGGCCGCCAGGTAAGTGAAGTGGCCGGCTGTCCAGCCCTCGCCCAAGCCGTGCATGGGCAACGTACTAACTGTGGCGGGGTTCGGCTGCGAAGCGCTGAAGGTGAACAGGCGCACCAGATGCAGGTCGGTCAGGCCGCTGGCGTAGGCAAAGCCCTGGTTGACGGTCAAACGCTGGACATTGCCGGCGCCGTTGAGCGCCGCCACGGGCGTCAGCGTGCTGCCCGCCTCAAGCCGCAGGAAGCGCACGCTGGCGCCGTCGGCCAGAGCGACGATATCCAGTTGCGCCGAACTATCTTGCGCCCAGCCGGCGCTGTCATACGTGGTCACCGCAGTCAGGTGGTCCGGATCGGCGGCGTTGAGCACCGTCAAGCCGGCGTCACCTTGAGCCACCAGCGCGTAACTGCCCATCAGCGTGAGGCCGGCCGCCCATCCGCTGGTGGTGTAGACGCCATCCAGACTGAAGTACGGGGAGCTGGTCGGATCTTCGAGCTCGACGGTCAGGACCGCCGTGCCATCCGCCACAAAGACCAGATCCTGCGCGTCCGCGGCCACGGCCTCGGCAAAGCCCGGGGTGTCATAGACCGCCAGGCTGAGCGGGGCGGCGGCATTGGCGACATTCAGCGCCACCACACCGTGCGGACCGGCGGCCACAAAGGCATGCGTCCCCTGGAGCGCCACATCGTACGCGGACCAGACGCCAGCGCCGATCTGGCCCACCACCACGGGCGCGGCCTTGTCGGCGACGTTCACGATGACCAGCCCATTCGTCTCATCCGCCACATACGCGAGGGTGCCGCTGACCACCAGGCCGCCCGCAAAGCCGGCCGTGTCCAGTGTACCCACCACGGTGGGGCGGTCCGGAACGGCCACATTCAAGACGGCCAGGCCTGTGTCGCCGAGCGCGGCGTAGGCGTAATTCCCGTTAACCGCCAGGTCCTGAATGACCGCGCCCAGCAGCGGGCTGCGGCCCAGGGTCACTGGGTTAGCGGGGTCGAGGGTATCCATGACTACCAAGCGGGGTCCCATGCCGGCGTAGGCAAAGGCCCCAGATTGCGTCACCGCAAGCACTTCACCGCCGAATTGCTCGGCGACCTGGACCGAGATGGTCTGGGTGGAGGCCCAGAGCAGCCCGACTGGCGCGAGAACCAGGGCCAGGACGACGGCGCCGGCGGCCAGTTTGAACTTAAAACGTTGGCTCATGCAAGCGTCTCCCGGCGGAGGCGGCGCGTCAGCGACGGCCGCCCCCGCCCGTCAGGCGTCTTTACTTGGTCAGCGCGCTGACGACTTCCGAGGCTTCGGATTCGCCTTGCGCGTTGTAAGCAGTGACGCGATACCAGTAAGTCGTCTTGGACGTCAGCCCAGAGTCGCGGAAGTTGGTGCCGTTGACGCCGGTCGTCCCCGTCAGGGTCCAGTTGGCGCCATCCGTGCTCCGGTAGATCCGGAATCCTTGCTCATTCGCCGACTTGTCCATCCAGCGCAGTTGGACCGTGTTCTTGGTGACCCGAACCACCTGCAGTTGTTCTGGCCGGGCCGGCATTTCGCCCGCCGTCACCACGACTACGACGTTGGACCAGGGCGAATTCCCGACAGCACTTTGCGCCACCAACCGGAAGCTGTAGGTGGATTTCTGCGTCAGCCCAGTCGCCGTGTAACTGGCGCTGCCGGCCGCCAGGGCGGGTGCGATGGTGGTCCAGGTCAGGTTGGGGCCGGCGCCGTTCGCGCGCTGCAGCTGGAAGCCGGTGACCGCCGCGCCGCCGGGCGCCACCGTCCAGTTGAGCGGCACGCTGTTGAGCGTCGCCACGCCGGCGGACAAGACCGGGGCGCTGGGCGGCGCGGCCGGCGTGGTCACCGGCCCGCCGGTGGCATAGGCCGAGACGCTGGTTGGATTGATGGCGCGGACCTGGTAAGTGTAGGTCGCGCCGGGTTGGGCGCTCAGATCGCTAAAGCTGATACTGTTCGCCGGCAGAGTGGCGATTAAGGTGAAGGCCGGCTCACCCAGCGGACCGGGTTGGCGCGTCACCTGATAGTTAGTTTCATTCATGGCCAGATCCGTCCAAGCCACGTTCACCTGGAAAGCGCTGACCACCGTGACGGTTACAACCGAAGGCGCCACCAGCGGCCCTTGCGTGGTGGCCGGGACGGCGGGGTTCAGCGGGATGGTGCAGCCCACCGGATTGCAGGTCGCAATCGTGTAGTTATACGTGGTGCTGGGCTTCAACACCACCGCCGGATCGGCGGCAGTCGGGCCGGTGTCCGTCCACACATTGCCGCCAAAGGCGCCGCCGGCCGTCTGGCTGGGCACGGGCGGGAGATCCACCCACGGGCCGAAGCCGCCGGCCGCCAGCACTTCCTGGCGCTGCAACAAGAAGTAGGTGTCGTTATCATCCTGATCGAACCAGGCCAGTTCCACTGTGTTCACGGTGGTGCGGTTGACCTGGAGCCACATCGGCCCAAACTGCGGCAGCCCGATGCCGGTGGTCGCGGTCACCACGGCCGAAAACGCGCTGTCACCTTTGCCGTTAAAGGCCTGCACCTTGTAGCCGTAAGTCTTGCCCACGTTCAGGCCGTCATTGCGGAAAGTGGTGCCGTCATAGACCACCGCCAGGCGGTCCCAGTCGGCGGTCAGGTCGCTCTGACCGTAGCGGATCCAGACCGTGTAACCGTCGGCGCCGGCCACCGCGCTCCAGTTGAGGTCAATGGCAAACGGATCAAACGGCACGGCGGTGAGCGCGGCCGGGGCGGCCGGGGCGGCGGCGGCCGCCGTCGTATCCCGGTCCACCTGGAAGGGCGTGCCCATCCCGGTCAGCAGCCAGGCCGCATACGCGACGCCGCCCCAGTTGTCGTTGAGCGGGGTGCCATCCAGCGAGCGGATCTCATTGATGTCCGCGACTTCGTCCGCCGGGTTAACGTTGTTCCAGGCCGCCACCACATTCTCGCTCAGATACTTGGGCGTAAGCGGATAGTTGGGCTCCAGCGGGCTGGGCGGGCCTTCCGGCCGCAGCGTGGAGGTGTCGCTGGCGCGCAGGTGTTCCATGAATGGGCGGGTATGCGTCTGCCAGAAGAGGCCGGCCACCGCCGTCAACTGCGCCTCGGCTGGCGCATCGAAGACGTAGGTGATGTCGTCCCAGTTCTGACCGTCCGGATACCGGTTGGTATCCTCGCGCGGAGCGAAGGTGGCTGGGTCATAGACGATGAACTTGGTGCCGGCGGCGAAGTACGCGGCCTTATCGTAGCCGGCCGGCGGGATGCGGTTGTCGAACAGGAT
>JAGOBN010000322.1 GCA_017999235.1 Anaerolineales bacterium
AGCGCACCAGCTGGTAGTTGCCGAGCTTGAGGAGCTCGATCTCGGATTGAAAGTCGCCGTCCGCGTCGATGATCAGCGCGCCTTCCCAATCCACCACCGTCAGGTCGGCGTCGGCGTAGCGCGCGCGAGAGGCCAGGATCTGCCCGGCCTCGGCCGGCGTGAAGGCGCGCGCCTCGCTGCGCAGCAGGGGCGCCAGCGCCAGCTGGTGCGCGTCCACAAAGGCGTCCGGCGCCGGCGGCGCTTCGGTCAGGCACAGCGCCGTGTACTCTTCCACAAACGGGCCGCCGTAGCCGGCCGCGCGCAGGAGCGCCTCGCGCAGTTCGAGGTGGAGCGCCTGGCGGAGGGGGTTGCTGGCCGGGTTGAACAGGTCGGTGAGCGTGTAGCGGCACTCCACCGTCTGCACCTGGCCGTCAATCAGCTGGCGGCGCACCTCGATCAGCTGGCCCCGCAGGGTCAGCGTGGCCTCGCTCAACTCGGTGATGTCCACATCCAGCGCCTGGAAATATGGCGCGGCCTTGGTGAGGGTGGAACGGCCCGGCTCACCCGGGTCCGGCGCGGCGGCCGCGGGGGCGTTGGGGTGCGGGAAGGCGAGCAGATAGATGACGCGCGCGTCGAGGCGTGGGGGCATGGCCGGGTACCTGAACTGCGGACCCCGCCAGTCTAGCGGACTTGGCCGGGTCTGGATAGCCCGCGCCGGGCTTAAGCGGCCGGCGGCTCCGCGGACGTCAGCGGCTGCAGCAGCCGGCGATAAAGATCGGTCTGCAGCAGTTCGTTGGGATCGCAGCGCTGTTTAAGAGCCCGCAGCTGGCCCAGGGTCTCCGCGCCCAGGTAGCGGCCGGCCGCCTCCGGCGTGAGCGTGCTGTCCTTGGCGAAGTAGAAGCGGCCGCCGGCCTGGAGGGCGATCTGGTTGAGCTCGTTCGCCAGGCTCTGCAGTTGGGCGCGGCCGCGCCCGCCGGTGACCTTGAAATCCAGCGCGAACGAATAGCCGTTGACGGCGTGCGTCAGCAGGAACTGGTCCGGGCGGTGGCGCTTGGTGACGCCCAGATAGGCCGGCCGGCCGCGCTTTTGCGTCAGGCGCAGCATGGCCAGGTAGGCGTCCGGCGCGGTGGCGAGCGGCACGAAGGTCTGATACTGGATCAGCCCGTGCCGCCCGTAGGCGCGCTCCCAGTTGGGGACGTAATCCAGCAGGAAGTTGAAGGCCACCAGCGATTGCACATACTGCTGGCGATGTTCCAGGGTGGCGGAGAGCAGGTATTTGGCCGTGTTGGTGAAGGCCGCGCCGGGGTTGTTCATCAGGAACTGCATGAACAGCCACAGGCTGGATTTGGGCAGCAGGCCGAAGAAGGTGTCCGGCAGGATCTGGTAATCCACGCGCAGGGTGCGGGCGGGGTGCGGGTCTGCCTCCGCCGTGAGGTAATCGGCGCCGTGGATCTGGCCGCGGCCGGCCGGGTGCGTCGTATCCACCCAGCCGACGATGTAATTGTGCTCGGCCTTGAACGTGTCCAGGTCGGCCAGCATGGTCTTGAGGTTGGGCGTGGCCCAGGCGTGCACGCGCACGTTGCCGGACTGCAGGCGCTTGAGCTGCAGGGTGATGGACGTGAACACGCCCAGCAGGCCGGCGCCGCCGATCAGGCTGTAGAACAGGTCGGCGTTGTGGTCGGGCCGGCAGGTGACGGTCTCGCCCGTGGGCAGCAGGGCCGTGAACTCCAGCACATGCTCGCCCAGGGTGCCGGCGTGCCAGTTGTTTTTGCCGTGGATGTTCATGGCCAGCGCGCCGCCCAGGGTGGGGGCCATGGTGCCGGACACCACCGGCGGCCACCAGCCGTCCTCCAGCGTGTACTGCCAGAGCTGCTGGAGGGTGACGCCCGGCTCGACGCGGATCACGCCGGTCTCCGGGTTCCAGTCCAGGATGCGGTTCATGCGGCGCAGATCCAGCACCACCTGGCCGGCGTTGAGGGCGGCGTCGCCGTAGCTCCGGCCGGCGCCGCGCAGGGCGATGGTCAGGCCGGCGCGCGCGGCGCGCTGGAAGAGGTCGGCCAAGTCTTCGACGCGCGTGGGCCGGAAGAGATAGGCCAGCGTCTGGATGGAATGCCCGAAGTTGTCGAGCGGCGCGAGGTGATCGAGCGGGATTAAGGCGGTCATACGCGGGCGCGGCTAGAACTTCAGCCGGCGGAAGATGAAGGACGGGAGGTGGCGGATGATCTGCATGAGCAGGCCCCAGCGGGCCGGCGTGTAGATGACCTGCCGGCGGGCCCGGAGGGCCTGGCTGATATCGGCGGCGGCCTGGGCGGGCGTAATCACCCAGAAGGTGCGCGCCGCGTTTTTGAGCATGTCGGTGGCCACGAAGCCCGGTTTGACGGTGAGGACGTGGACACCGTGGCGGGTGAGCCGGTTGCGCAGGGCCTCCAAAAAGGTGCTGAGCGCGGCCTTGCTGGCGTTGTAGGCCGGCGAGCCCACGCGGCCCCGGTCGCCGGCGACGGACGAGATGCCCACCAGGTGGCCGGACCTTTGACGCTCGAAGAGCGCGGCGCCCAGGTTGAGCCAGGCCAGGGCGCCGTCCACGTTCACGGCGAACATCTGGCGGTCTTTCTCGAAGTTGTACTCATCCAAGGCCACGGGCCGCAGCTGGCCGGCGTTGTAAATGAGCACCTCCAGCCGGCCCAGATCCGCCACCAGCCGCTGAAAGAGGTCCGGGGCGGCGGCCGGCTGGGTGACGTCATGGGCGTAGGCGCGGGCGCGGCCGGGGCCGAACTCGGCGTCCAGGTCGGCGGCCAGCTTCTCAATCAGTTCGAGGCGGCGCGCCACCAGCGCCACGCGGTAGCCGTCGCGGGCCAGTTGGCGCGCCAGGGCCGCGCCGATGCCGGAGGACGCGCCGATAATGATGGCGCCGGGCAGGGGGGACAGGGCGGAAGTGGTCATCGGGTCGCGATCGTCAAGAAGTCCGCGAACGGACCGTAGGCGGTGGTGATGGCGTCCGGGCGCTGCTCACTGACGGTGAGGCTGTAGAGCGTGTCCATCTCGAAGGTCACGATCGAGTCGGGGCCGTTGACGTTGGCGATGGGATCAGTCGCGGGGAGCTGCGTCGGGCGGACGCTGGCCGTGACGCGGCCGTCCGCCGTCTTCTCGGCCTGGCAGATGAGCTTGTACGGCCGGCCGGCGGCGCGCGCGGCGCGGACTTGCTCGCCGGTCAGGGCGCGGATGCCGGTGGGGTTGACGTCCTGGGGTTTGACCGGTACGCCCATCAACACGGTGGCGAGCGCCGAAACCTTGACGGCCGCGTCCCAGCCGTCCACGTCGGCGCTGGGGTCGGTCTCGGCGATGCCCAGGGCTTGGGCCTTCTTCACCGCCGCGTCGAAGCTCAGGCCGGCCTCCATCTCGCTCAGGATCAAATTGGTGGTGGAGTTAAGGATGCCGCGGAAGCGCTGGAGCTGGACGCCGGGCAGGGCCTCGCGGAAGAGCGAGAAGATGGGGGTGCCGCCCATCACGGCGGCCTCATGCAGGAAGCGTTTGCCCTTGGACTGCGCCAGGGCGCTCAACTCCGCGTGGGCGTGAACCACCGGACCCTTATACCCCGTTCCCCAAACTGTTCCTGTCTCTGGGGTTTTCGCTTTCTGGGCAATTGGCCGGTGTGGAGCCGGTCGCTGGCATGTAGGCCGGCCCTGACGGGTTGCCGGTTGACTCTCAGATGGTGTAAGCATGGCTCAGGCCTGTCCCTGTCGCACAATCGTTAGAAAGTCGGCGAACGGGCCATAGGCCGTTGTAATAGCATCCGGACGCTGCTCACTCACCGTCAAGCTGTAAATCGTATCCATTTCAAAGGTAACGATCGAGTCTGGGCCGTTGACGTTAGCAATGGGATCAGAGGCCGGGAGTTGCGTCGGACGCACACTGGCGGTCACACGGCCGTCAGCCGTCTTTTCGGCCTGGCAGATCAACTTGAAAGGCTGGCCGGCCGCGCGCGCCGCGCGCACCTGCTCACCGGTCAAGGCGCGGATCCCCGTGGGGGCCACGTCCTGGGGCTTGACCGGCACTCCCATTAATACTGTGGCTAAGGCTGAGACTTTGACAGCGGCATCCCAGCCGTCCACATCCGCGCTGGGATCCGTCTCGGCGATGCCGAGGTCCTGGGCTTTCTTCACCGCCGCCTCAAAACTCAATCCCTGCTCCATCTCTGAGAGGATCAGGTTGGTGGTGGAGTTGAGGATGCCGCGAAAACGTTTGAGCTGGACGCCGGGCAGGGCCTCGCGGAAGAGCGAGAAGATGGGCGTGCCGCCCATGACGGCGGCCTCATGCAAGAAACGCTTCCCCTTAGCCTGGGCAAGGCTGCTTAGTTCTCCAAATGCATGTACGACCGGTCCCTTGTTGGCTGTCACGGAATGGACACCGGCCTCCAGGGCAGTGCGGAGATAGGAAATAGCCGGTTGACCCGTTTGCGGGTTCATCGAAGTGTTCTCAAAGAGAACGTCAGCCTGAGATGCTTTCAACCAGGCGCTCAAATCACCTTGATCCCAAGGTTGGCCAGCCATACTGCCGGCCAAGGCTGCCGTTACATCTACGCCGGCTGGATCTGCCAGCCACCCGAGGCGACGGGCAGCGATGCCCGTGATTCTATAGTCGGCGCCATAAATCCCCCGCACTTCAGCGGCCTTATTGATAAGCAGTTGGGCCAAGGCACGGCCAACATTGCCAAAGCCAAGCAAAGCAAGGCGATAAGTCTTCATGCTAATGAAAGGTCCTCGAATATAATAAAAATGAGCGCCAGGGTATTTGACCTCGCGCTAGGTTTTAGCATTATAGCATCCACCCTGTGAACATCGCGATGACTACACATGCCTGATTGGACATGGCCTGGGCTAACTGACCTACCCGCAACACTAATTTAGGCGCCGAAACATGCGCAGCCATCTCAGGTCTTCAGCCGGACAGACGTTGTTATAGCACGAATGGCACGGGGGTTACACCAACCTCGTGTATCTGAGGGCCCGCTATTACTCAACCGCCGCCGGCCGGTTCGTCTCAAAAGATACCTGGCGAGGTAATTATACAAAGCCGTTGTCTCTGAACGCTTGGAACTACAGTAATAGCGATCCCCTAAATCGCGTTGATCCATCAGGCCATAACCCACGCTGTTCTCCCGATCTGATGATTACATCAGGTGGCGCAATACCCAATTGGCAAAACTGCGCGCGAGAGAGATTGGGTCAAATAATTGACGAGGCCTGGCCCAAAGCCGGTATGGCCTTGGTGAAACTATTTGCGGATGCTGAGTTTTCGGAGAGATATGGATCTGTTGCCGGCACTACGGCCAAAAGACGACTGGATTGGTTGCTAGACGCTACAAGGGGCGATTACACTGTCGACTTCGCCCAAATAGGAGGGGATAATGGCTTAAAGGAAATTATGGCAGACATTGCCCCAAGGTATAGTCACTTCAAGGAGATTTGGGGTTCTGATTGTGGTTTCAATGCCCAATTCCAAGATTCGCACCTGTATCC
>JAGOBN010000323.1 GCA_017999235.1 Anaerolineales bacterium
TCGAAGGCGAGCAGCAGGCGGCGCAGGGGGGTGGCGGCGCGCGGCACCGCCAGCACGGGGCGCGGGCAGCGCCGGATCAGCGTGCGGAAGCCAGAGCTAAGGCGCTCCAACGGTTGGGCGCTGGGGGGATGGGCGAGGCGCACCACCACCAAATCCACCAGCGCGGCGCGCTCGCAGATGCGGCCGGCGATATCGCCGGCCTCGATGGCCAAGGTCCCCGTCAGGCCGGCCGCCGCGCACCGGTGCTGGAACGCTTCCCGCAGCGCGTGCGCGGCCTCGTCGTCACAGGCGGTTGCCTCGGAGACAACGTGCAGGCCAAACAGCCGGCCGCCTTCCCGCTGGGCCACGACGATGGCCTGCTCCAGCGCGGTCCAACTGGCGGGTTCGCTGTTCAACGGCACCAGGATGTCTGGGAAGAGGCGGTTAAGGTAACGCGCTTCCAGCCGTTCGCGGCGCCAGGTCCCGGGGGTTGGCCCGTCGGCCAGCGGCGCCGGGATCACCCATTCCAGCATGCGCTGGCGCTGGCGGTTGGGGGCTGGGCTGAAGGCGGCGGCCAGCTTTTCCACCACGGCCTCGGCTTCCACCGGCCAGCCCAGCGCCTCGCGCAGTTCCGCCGCGTGCTCGGTGGCCCACAGGTACAAATCGGTCTCGGTCCGGCCCGGAAAATCGCGCAGCAGTCCGCGCTCGCGGATGACGCTCACCAGCGGGGAATAAGTCTGGTGATACCAGTTGGGGATCACCTCGTCATCGGGCACGGGCTGGCCGCGCTCGGTCTCCATGAAGAAGCGGTGGACTTCGATGTGATCCAGCAGACGCTGGTACTGGCCCAGTTCGCTGACCTGCAGCTGGGCGCCGGGGCACAACGTATCGAAATGGGTGGTCTCCAAAAAGTCGGCGTACTCGGCCTGGCGGATGACGTCATCGGGGCTGGCGTCGGCGGCCAGCGGCACCTTGGTGCGGACCTCGGTCACGTAGGCCGGGATGTGCGTCCAGTTTTGCTGGCGCGCCACCGAGACGCGGTGATGCCCGTCCCGGACGAAGTAGGCGGCGCCGATCTGGTATACCTCAATCGGCGGCAGGCCGCCGGCTTGCGGGTTTTCCGCCACCACGCGGACGCGCGCCCAGCGGATCTCATCCACGCTTTGGCGCGGGAGAAAATCGCGCGTGAAGTCGGTGTAGCGGCCGGTGGTGCCGACGATGGCGGCGAGGGGGATCTCCTGGAGGCCGCGGTCGGCGATGGCCGTGGTGCGCAGTTTGCGGCGGACATCTTCAAAGGACAGGAGGGCCGCGGAGTGGCCCGTCAAGCGCGCCATCAAGTCTTGCAGGGCGCCGGCGCGGCGCGCCCGGCGGAAGTCATCGCGGGCGGCCGAGATCGCGGTGGCGTCGGTGATTTCGGAGGGCGGCATGGCGGGACAGGTGTTTTTCCTTGGCTAACGCGGCCAAAGTGTATCATAGCCGGCCGGTCAATATGATAGAATCCGGCCACGCCGGGGCGTGATGCCGTCTGGCGGCCCCGCCCTTGATCCTGCACTCCCGCTCACACTTCTCTCAAAGGAGCTTGTTTATGCGTAAGAAAATCACGGTGGTTGGCGCCGGCAACGTGGGCGCTTCGTGCGCCCTGTGGCTGGCGCAGCGCGGCATCGCCGATCTTGTCCTGGTGGATGCCGCCATCGCCAAGACCGCGCCGGTGGGCAAGGCGCTGGATCTGCTGCAAGCCGCGCCCGTGGTGGGCTACAACGCCCGCATCACCGGCACCGCCGACGGCAACTATGACGGCACGGAAAACTCGGATGTGGTCGTGATCACGGCCGGCTTTCCGCGCAAGCCGGGCATGAGCCGGGAAGACCTGGTGGGCGCCAATCAAGCCATCATCACCGATGTGATTGACAAGGCCCTGCCGCGCTCGCCCAACGCCTATTTCATCGTCGTCACCAACCCGCTGGACTCGATGGCGTACCTGGCCTTCAAGCATTCCAAACTTCCCAAGCACCGCGTGATGGGGCAGGCCGGCATCCTGGATTCGGCCCGCATGGCGGCCTTCATCGCCCTGGAGATGAACGTCTCCATCGAGAACGTGCAGACCGTGGTGATGGGCGGCCACGGCGATGAGATGGTGCCGCTGACCCGCTATTCCACCGTTTTTGGCCGCTCGATCAACGAGTGGCTGCCGGCCGAGAAGGTCAACGCCATCATCGAGCGCACCCGCAAGGGCGGCGGCGAGATCGTCAATCTGCTGGGCACCTCGGCCTACTACGCGCCGGGCGCGGCGGCGGCTAAGATGGCGGAAGCCATTATCCTGGACTCCAAGCTGATCGTGCCGGCCTCCACGTATCTGGAAGGCGAGTACGGCTACAGCGACCTGTTCTTCGGCGTGCCGGTGAAACTAGGCGCCGGCGGCGTGGAGCAGATCATCGAGTTCCCGCTCACGGATGAGGAGAAGGCGATGGCCGATAAGTCGGTCAAGCTGATCCGCGAGACCATGGGCGTGCTGAAGTTCTAACCCGCCGCGGCTGAGAGGCTGGTCTAACCCGCCGGGTGACGGGTGGGGCGTTTCCGCGCCTCCGCTCGTCACTCGGCGTTTGTCACTATGCCATTTTATACTTCCGGTTTGCTTATTCCGCATCAGCACCATTTTCTATTGGTCACCGGCCCGGACGCGGCGGCGCTCGGCCAGCCGGTGTTTGGTCCGCCGGTCTGGCTGTTTCCGGGCTATCGCCTGTGGGAAGCGCCGGACTACTTGCTCCCGCACACGGTGGTGGACGATATCGGCCAGGAATTTGCCGGGCCCGAGGTCTTTGAGTGGCTGGAGACCCAGGGCGACCTATACCCGCGCTCGGACGTGCTGGGCTGGTTGGCACCCTTTCCAGCGGTGGAGCCGCTGGCCGAAGGGTCTAGGACGGGCGGCGGGGAGCGCGGGGTGGTGACCAAAGCGCTGGATTTGACCGACCTGGCGGTGTTTGCCGCCGCGCAGCCGGGGGCCGGCCCGTTTGTGCGCGTGGCGTTGGCGGTTGAGGCGCGGGCCGTCCCGGACGCGTACGCGCTGGCGCCGGCCGAGCCGCCCGTACCGGCCTTGGCGCGCGGCCTGCCCAGCTACCGGCTGGCGCCCGGCGTCTTTGGGGCGGTGGGGGCCGCTATCCTCAACCAGCTGCTGGTCAGCGGCCGGCGGGATTGGCGGTTGACCTATGATGAGCTCGATGAGATGACGGGCGGCCTGTAGTACAATAACTGGGCCACGAATTACACGAAGTGACACGAAGCCATTCGTGTAAGTTCGTGTGATTGGTGGCCTGTTTTTTTGACGAGGTAAAGAGATATGGCAACGGTAAAAATCAAGTATCGGGATAAAGAGTATGAAGTCAACGCCGGCATGACTGTGCGGGATGCCATCAAGAAATGCGGCCTGCAGCCGGAAGCGGTGCTGGCGGTGAGCGACGGCAAGCTGGTCACCGATGACACCATCCTGCGCGCCGATATGAAACTCAAATTGGTGGCGGTGGTATCGGGGGGGGCTGGACCCACCGCAGGCGGTGGGCAGTGAAATGCCGGCAGTGCGCGACCCCGGCCGTCCTCAACATGCGCCAGCACAAGCTGGCGTTGTGCGCCGAACACTACCTGGAATGGCTGCCGGAGCAGGTGGAACGCTTTGTCGAGAAGTACCGGATGTTCACGCGCCAGGAGAAGGTGCTCATGGCGGTCTCCGGCGGCAAGGACTCGCTAGGCTTGTGGGATATCCTCCACCGCCTGGGCTACCAGACCGAGGGCCTGTACATCGGCCTGGGCATCGAGCAGCAGTACTCGGATGAGTCGCGCCGGCTGAGCGAGGCGTTTGCGGCCGAACGCGGGCTGACCTTGCACGTGGTGGATGTGGCCGAGCGTTTCGGCGCCACCATTCCGGAGCTGGCCGTCATCAGCAACCGCGGCCACAACAAGCCGTGCTCGGTCTGCGGGCTGAACAAGCGCTACATCATGAACCGCGCCGCGCTGGAAGGCGGTTTCGCGGCCCTGGCCACCGGCCACAACCTGGACGATGAAGTGGCCGTGCTGATGCAGAACACGTTCAACTGGGCCGGCGGCTATCTGGCCCGCCAGGCGCCGGTGCTGCCGGCCGCCGGCGGCCTGATGCGCAAGGTCAAACCGCTCTGCCGCATCTACGAGCGCGAGATGACGGCCTACTGCCTGGTGCGCGGCATCGACTATATCTATGAAGAATGCCCGCACGCCGAAGGCTCCACGACCATCTATTACAAGGAAATCCTGAACAAGATGGAAGAGGACCGCCCCGGCGCCAAGCTCCAGTTCTACATTAGTTTCCTGCAGGCCAAGGAGCAGGGCTTGTTCGCGGCCGTGGAAGACAAGGACAAGGCGGAATTGCACCCGTGCGAACGGTGCGGCCAGCCGACCTCGGCGCCGGGCGAGTGCTCCTTCTGCCGGTTGTGGGACAAGGTGGCGCTGGTGAAGCAGACGGTGCGGCCGGCCGCGGTGACCACGCTGCTGACGCCGGCCTAGATACGCATGCGGTCCTATCGCTACCTCGATCTCCTGCTGGCGGCTTTTGTCACGGTGCTGATTGTTTCCAACATCGCCTCGACCAAGATCCTGGTCCTGGGGCCGTTCACCTTCGACGGCGGCACTATCCTGTTTCCCCTGGCCTATATCTTTGGGGACGTGCTCACCGAGGTCTACGGCTACAAAGCCAGCCGGCGCGTGATCTGGGCCGGCTTGGCGTGCCTGGCGCTGGCGGCCGTCACCTTGGCAGTGGTGGACGTCCTGCCGCCGGCCGCCGACTGGCCTCTGCAAGACGCTTACCATGCCCTGCTGGGCCAGACCCCGCGCATCGTGGCGGCCAGCCTGGCCGCCTACTGGGCCGGCGAATTCACCAATTCCTTTGTGCTGGCCAAGCTCAAGGTGGCCACGCGGGGCCGCTGGCTGTGGGCGCGCACCGTGGGTTCCACCTTGGTCGGTGAGGGCGTGGACACCCTGGTCTTTCTGGCGGTGGCCTTTGTGGGCGTGCTGCCCAGTGACTTGCTGGCCGCGATCCTGGTCTCTAACTATGTTTTCAAGGTGGGGGTGGAGGTGGTCTTCACGCCCGTAACCTATCAGATCGTAGCCTTCCTCAAACGCGCGGAACACGAAGATTACTTCGACCGCGACACCGATTTCAACCCGTTCGCCGTTCGCTGAAAGCAGACCTGTGGAAAACGAAGCTCCCCCCGCGCCCGCGCACCGTTCCGGATTTGTGGCCGTCATCGGCCGGCCGAATGTGGGCAAGTCATCGCTGATGAACGCTTATCTCGGCCAGAAGATCGCCATCGTCTCGCCCAAACCGCAGACTACGCGCCACAGCCAGCTGGGCTTCCTGACTGAACCCGGCTATCAGCTGGTGTTTGTGGACACGCCTGGCCTGCATGAGCCGCGCACCCCGCTCGGCCAGTACATGGTGGAGACGGCGGCCCGCGCCATCCTGGACGCCGACGCGATCTTGTTTATCGTG
>JAGOBN010000324.1 GCA_017999235.1 Anaerolineales bacterium
ATCGTATGGTGCGCGTCGATGTGCAGATCGCCCCGCGCCTGCACGGTCAGGTCAAACAAGCCGTGGACGGCGATGTGCGTGAGCATGTGGTCCAGGAAGCCCACGCCGGTGCTGATCTGGTGCCGGCCGGCGCCGTCCAGGTCCACGGTCACGGTGATCTCGGTCTCGTTCGTCTTGCGCTGAATCGTCGCAGTTCGCATAGGGATTGGCCGCCGAGACACGGAGACGCAGAGACGTTGAGAGTCTCTGTGGCTCTGTGGCTAAATTCGTCTGAGCACCGCCAGCAAGGCGTCGGTGTGCTCAGGCTTGCCCACGCTGATCCGGATGCAATCGGTCAGGCCGGGCTTGTTGAAGTAACGGATCAAGATGCCTTCCCGTTCCAGGGCCAGCTTCAGCTCCCGGGCATCCCGGCCCACGACCCGGCACAGGATGAAGTTGGCGCGCGAGGGATACGGGCGCAGGTATGGGAGGGAGGCCAGGCCGGCCGCCAGCCGCTCGCGCTCGGCCACCAGCACCCCCACGATGTATTCCAGGTAGGCCGGGTCTGCCAGGGCCGCGCAAGCCGCGGCGCTGGCCGCCACGCTGATATTGTAGGGCTGTTTGATCTTCCAGAGGTGCGGCATGAGCGCGGCCGGGCACGCGCCGTAACCCACCCGCAGGCCGGCCAGGCCGGCGCGCTTGCTGAAGGTCCGCAGGACGATCAGATTCTCGTACTCCCGCACCCAGCCCATCCGCGAGTGCTCGGCCCCGTGGAATTCGATGTAGGCCTCGTCCAGCACCACCACCAGCGGCAGAGCCAGCAGCCGGCGCAGGTCAGCATCATTAATGACTGAACCGTCCGGGTTGTTGGGCGAGGCCAGGAATACCAGTTTGGGCCGCTGGCCGGCGACGGCCGCCGCGACCGCCGGCACATCCACGGAGAAATCCGGCCGGCGCGGCACGTTCATCACGCGGCCGGCATTCAAGGCCGTGTCGAACGGGTACATCCCAAACGTGGGCGGGCAATCGATCACCGTATCGCCCGGAGACAAAAACAGGCGCACTACCAGATCGATCAGCTCATCGGCGCCGGCGCCGGCGATGAGCTGCTCGGCCGGCAGGCCGGTGTGCGCGGCCAGGGCCTGGCGCAGGGCCGTGGCCTCCGGGTCCGGGTAGATGTGCGCGTACTCCAGATGCGCCAGCGCTTCCAGCGCGCGGGGGCTGGGGCCGTAGGGGTTCTCGTTGGCGTCCAGCTTGATAATATCGCGCGGCGCGCGGCCGAGCCGCGCTGACAGCACCTCGAACGGCAGGATGGGCGTGTAGGCCGGCAGGGTCAACAGGTCCGGCCGGATCAGGGCGGTGACATCCATCTCAGGCCTCCGTGATCCGCTGGCGCGCGGCCTGGGCGTGCGCGTCCAACTGCTCGGCCTGCGCCAGGGTCGCGGCCAGCGGCGCAATCTGCGCGGTC
Source organism: Anaerolineales bacterium (assembly GCA_017999235.1). Next base: position 1,448 of record JAGOBN010000324.1, read on the forward strand.
GTCGCCGCATCCAGCGCGATGAGGCTGGTGAGCCGCACAAAATCCAAGACGTTCAGGGGCGAGGCAAAGCGGGCCGTGCCGCCGGTGGGCATGACGTGGCTGGGGCCGGCCAGATAATCGCCCAGCACCTCAAACGAGTGCTCGCCCAGAAACAGGCCGCCGGCGTGCGTCACCTTGGGCGCCCAAGCCCACGGATCGCGCACGGCCAGACACAAGTGCTCGGGCGCGTAGTCATCGGCCAGCGCGCACGCTTCCTCCAGATCGCGGGTGAGCACAATGCCGGAGTGGCGGTCAAAGGTCTGGGCCACGATGGCGGCGCGCGGGAGCTGCTCCAGCTGCCGCGCCACTTCGGCTTGCACGGCGCGGGCCAGGGGTTCGCTGGGCGTCAGCAGGATGGCGGCGGCCAGCCCATCGTGTTCGGCCTGCGCCAGCAGATCGGCGGCCACCCAGGCCGGGTTGGCGGCCTCATCGGCGATAACCACGGTCTCGGTCGGGCCGGCCAGCCCATCCAGCCCCACCACGCCATAGACCAGCTTCTTGGCCAGGGTCACGTACAGGTTGCCGGGGCCCACAATCTTATCCACCGGCCGGATCGTGGCGGTGCCGTACGCCAGCGCCGCAATCGCCTGCGCGCCGCCGATCCGCCAGACCTCGGTGGCGCCGGCGATCTCGGCCGCGGCCAGGATGACGGGGTTGACGTAGCCGGTGGCGGCATAGGCCGGATTGGGCGGCGTCACCACCACGATCTCGCGCACGCCGGCCACCTTGGCCAGCGTCACCGTGTGCAGGACGGTGGAGGGCAGCGGCGCGGTGCCGCCCGGCACGTAACAGCCCACGCGCGTGAGCGGCGTCACGCGCTGGCCGAGCGTGCCGCCGAGGTCCTGGGTGATCCAGGAGATCAGCGGCTGTTGGCGGTGGAATTTCTCCAGCCGCGCGGCGGCCGCCTGCAGAGCCGCCAGCACCTCCGGCGCGATCTGGGCGTAGGCGCCGGCCGCGTCCGGGGCGCGCAGATCGTCCAGCGTCACATGGTCAAAGCGGGCGGTGCAGGCGCGCAGGGCCGCGTCGCCGTCGGCGCGCACGGCGGCCACGATCTCGGCCACGGATTGCAGGGCGGCCGGGTCCGCCTCCCAGCCGGCGCGCTTCAGCAAAGAGCGGTCACAGATTTTCATTGAGCCTCCGGGCGCGCTCCGGCTCTTCTTCAAAGATATACGTCAACGGCGCCACGATAACGCCGCTGCCGCCCACGCTCCGCAGGGCGCGCACCGATTGGATCAGGCGGTCCTTGTGGACCACGATGCTGACCGAGTGCCAGCGTTCCCCGCCGCGCGTGTAGATGGGGGCGATGGTCGGCCCCTGCAGCCCGCCCAGGTCCGGGTGGCCCAGCAGCCGGCGGGCGATGTCATCGGGGTCGGCCCCGCGCATGTTGGCCACCACCAGGCAGTTCTCCTGGCCGCGCAGATACGCTTCCACGTACTCCAGCAGCTGGCGCGCCATGGCCAGCACCTCCGGCCGGCCTTGGAGCGCGGCGCGGTTGGCGATGAGCGCGGCCTGCGAGCGCAGGACCTCGCCGTCCGGCAGGGCGCGCAGGCGGTTGTCTTGCAGGGTCTGGCCGGACGAGACCAGGTCCACGATCAGGTCGGCGTAGCCGATGGCGGGCGCCACTTCCAGCGTGCCTTCGGCGTCGATGAGCGTGAAATGCTCCACCCCATGCCCGCGCAGGAAGCGCTGGGTGAGGTGCGGGTACTTGGTGGCCACACGCAGGGGCGCGGGCAGGCCGGCCGCCGGCCGGGCCAGGTCCGCCACGGCGCGCACCGGCCAGTCTTCCGGAACCGCCAGCGCCAGCGCGCAGTGGCCGAAGCCCAGGGCCTCATGCACCACCAGCACTTCATCCGCCTGGCCGCGCCGCTCCTCGATCACGTCCAGGCCGGCCAGGCCAAAATCCACGCCGCCCTCCCGCACCGAGACGACGATGTCGCCCGGCCGCTGAAACAGCACGCGCAGGCCGGGCAGGTCCGGGATGCGCGCGAAGTACTGGCGCGGGTTGGGTTTATCCACCCGCAGGCCGGCGGCGGACAGGAACTGCAGGGCGGCCTGTTCTAGCCGGCCTTTGGAAGGAAGCGCGAGACGGATGTCGGTGCGAGTGGTCATAGCGGCTCTTGTGAATCAGCGTGATAACAAAAACGCCCTCCGGGTGACCGGAGGGCGTGTAAGCGGCAGGTGCAAGCGACTAACCCGGCGCCCGGTCAGGGAAGGCGTGTGACGGATGCGGGTGGTGGTGCCGGGCGTTCATCGGGCGGGAGATTATCACGAGACCCAGGCCGGCGTCAAGCGGGGCCGGCCGGCCGCGCCGCCCAGGCGGCCTGGATGGCGCGGTGCACGGCCACATTCTCCAGGAAGGTGCGCCGCAGGACGGGATCGCGGATGGCGTTGGCCTGGGTCTGCAGCGTGGTATAGGCCTGGTCCAGCACGGCGCGCGCCCGCGCCTCAGCCGCGGCGTCCGGGCCGGCCGCCAGGACGGTGTAACACGTATACAGCACCTGCAGCGGATACTCGATGCCGGCCAGCCCGTGTTCGTCAATCCAGGCCAGGATGGCGTCGGTTTCCGCCCGCGCCTGGGCCGGCGCTTGCCGCGCCAGAGCCACGCGCGCCAGGCCGGCGCGGTCGTCCTGGCTGAGGCCAGTCTGGCCAAGCTCCTCGCGGATCTGGCGGGCTTCGCTGTAGGCCTGGGCGGCGGCCGCCCACTCGCCCAAGCCCGCCAACGCATGTCCCAGATACGTGAGGCTGTAGCCCAGGCCGCGCCGATCGCCAATTTCGCGCTGGATCAGCAAGGCTTGCTCCGCCGCCGCCCGCGCCGCCGCGTGGTCCGTCAGGTTGTGGTAGGTCAGGGCCAGGTTGACCTGGCTGACGGCTTCGCCCCAGCGGTCCGCGATCATGCGCCGCAGCGCCAGCGCCTGTTCGTGGTAGGCGCGGGCCGCGGCAAAATCACCCAGGTCGCAGTAAACCGTACCGAGGTTGCTCAGGGCGATGGTCTCGCCGCGCCGGTCCCCGGTGGTCCGGAAGACGGTCAGCACCGCCTGGAACTCATCGCGTGCCGCCTGGGAGTCACCCAGCTCCTGGTAGATGATGCCCAATAAGCCGAGCGCGTCCGCCTCCCCCTGGCGGTGGCCCAGCACCTGAAACCGGCTGGCCGCCGCGCGGGCCTGTTCGGCGGCCGCGGCGTGGTGGTTCTGCCACAGCTCCAACAGCCCGAGGTGATACAGGCTGCGCGCCTCGGCGGCGTGGTCATACTGGGCGCGCGCCAGGGCCAGGCCGCGCTGCAAGGGGGCGCCGGCCTCGGCAAATTCGCCCTGCCGGATCAGCACCTTGCCCCAGGCGATCTGCGCCTCGGCTTCGCGCGCGGCATCGCCGCTGCCGGCCGCCTGCTCCACGGCGGCGCGCACGGCCGCCAGCGCGGCCGGATAGTCGCTGGTCACCTCCGCGTAGTTGGCGCGGCGCACATTCACTTCGGCCCGGCGGCGGTCATCGGCCAGACCATCCGCCAGGGCCGCCAGCCGGCCCAGATCATCCGCCTGGGCGCCGCGCTCGCCGCGCAGGTCATTGACGCCTTCGCGCACCAGCAGGAGCGCATAGCGCTCGTCCAGATCGGTCTCGGGGGTGAGCTCAAAGGCGCGGGTCAGATAGCCAATGGCCTCGGTGTTGGCAAACTGCGCGGCCGACCAGCGGCCGGCCTGGGCGGCGTAGACGCGCTCGCGCGCGTGGTCTTCCGCGTTGCGCCAATGGAAGACCAGCAGGGGCAGGATCGCCAGCGCCTCGCCGTCGCCGGCCGGCCGCTCGGGCGAGAAGCCAAAGCGCCCCTCATACCAGCGCGCCACCGCGCCATGCAGCTGCCGGCGCTGGGAGAACAGCAGGGTCTCGTAGGCCACCTCTTGGGTGATGATGTGCTTGAAGATGTAGGTCAGCTCCGGCTCCGGCGCCTCCAGCGGGGTCAGGTCGAGGTGCGAGAGGTCATCCAG
>JAGOBN010000325.1 GCA_017999235.1 Anaerolineales bacterium
CGCTCTCCTGCAATCCGGCGCTGCTGATCGCGGATGAGCCCACCACCGCCCTCGACGTGACGATTCAAGCCCAGATCCTGGACCTGATCCGCGGGCTGCAAAAGCGCCTGGGCATGGCGGTCATGTTCATCACCCACAATCTGGGCGTGATCGCCCAGATCGCGGACACGGTGGCGATCATGTACTTGGGGCAGGTGGTGGAATATGGGCCGGTGCGCGAGATCCTGCGCAACCCCCAGCACCCGTATACCGCCGACTTGCTGCGGGCGGTGCCCCGGCTGGGCAAGACCCTGGGGCAGCGGCTGGTCGCGATTGAAGGTCAGATCCCCAGCCCGTTTGCGCGCGTGCCGGGCTGTCCGTTTCATCCGCGCTGCAGCCGGTTTATCGCCGGCCGCTGTGAGCGGGCCATGCCCGCCGTCACGCGGGTGGCCGAGACCCATACCGTCCGCTGTTTTTTACACGAGCCCGCCTGAGCGCGGCCGCCGGGGACTGCCATGTCCGCTTCACCCTCCATCCTGCTCGACGTTCAGAATTTAGCCAAGCATTTCCGCTTGCGCCAGGGCTTTCTGGGCCGCGGCGGCGGCCTGGTCAAGGCCGTGGACGGCGTGAGTTTTCAGATCACCCGGGGCGAGACCTTGGGCCTGGTGGGCGAGAGCGGCTCCGGCAAGACCACGGCCGGCCGCACCATCCTGCGCGCCTATGATCCCACCAGCGGCGCGGTGGTCTTCCGGCTGTCCGACGGCAAAGCGGTGGATCTGGCCCAGCTCTCGAAGGCGGAGCTGCGCGCCTTCCGCCGGCACGCCCAGATGATTTTTCAGGACCCGTATTCGTCGCTGAACCCGCGCATGACGGTGCGCGACATCATCGCCGAGCCGCTGGTGGCCGGCGGCGTGGCTCACGGCGCGGAAGTGGATGAGCGGGTGCGCGAGACCGCGCGGCGCTGCCAGCTCAGCCTGGAGCACCTGCGGCGTTATCCGCACGCTTTCAGCGGCGGGCAGCGCCAGCGCATCGGCATCGCCCGCGCCCTGGTCGTCCAGCCCGAATTTGTGGTCTGCGATGAGCCGGTCTCCGCGCTCGACGTCTCCATCCAGGCCCAGATCCTGAATCTGCTGATGGACATGCAGCAGGAGCTGGGGCTGACCTACCTGTTTATCGCCCACGACCTGAGCGTGGTCGAGCATGTCAGCGACCGGGTGGCGGTCATGTATCTCGGCCGGATCGTGGAACTGGCGCCCACCGCCGATCTCTTTTACCAGCCGCTGCACCCGTACACTGAGGCGCTGATGTCGGCGATCCCGGCCCTTGATCCGGACGATGTGATGCAGCCGAAGATGCTGGAGGGCGAGATCCCCAGCCCCGCCAACCCGCCGCCGGGCTGCCACTTTCATCCCCGCTGCCCGTACGCGCAGGCGATCTGCCGAACCGAAACACCCGCCTGGCGGGAATATCATCCCGGCCGTTTCGCGGCCTGTCACTTCGCCGATACCCTGACGCTCGCTGGAGCCGTCAAGGCCTAAGACCCCGCCCTGAAAGGAAACCCGCCCATGTCCCAGAATGTCTGGCTCCGCCGCCGCCGCCCGCTGTCGGTGGCGCATCGCGGCCATTCGATTGCCTACCCGGAGAATACCCTGGTCGCTTATCGCCAGGCGATTGAGCTGGGGGTGGAGATGATCGAGTGCGATGTCAATCTCACCCGCGACGGGCAGCTGGTCATGATCCATGACGCGACCCTGGACCGGACGACCAACGGCAGCGGGCGGGTGAGCGCCGCCGCCTGGGACGAGATCCAGCGCCTCGACGCCGGGAGCAAGTTCAAGCCCGAATTCGCCGGCGAACGCGTCCCGTCCACCGAGGCGGCCCTGCAGCTTTTCAAAGAGGCCGGCCTCTACTCCTGCTTTGAGGTGAAGGGGGCGGATGTGGAAGAGGCTAAACAGATCGCGGTCGCCCTGCTGGCGCTGTTTCAGAAACACGACATGCTCGGCACGGCCTTTATGAGTTCCTATAAGCACGCGGCCCTGGCCCTGGCCAAAGCCCGCTGCCCCGAACTGCTCTTGGCGCCGGAGCGTCTGCCCGACGATGCGCCGCCCGACCCCGCCGAGGCCGTCCGCCAGGCGCTGTCCTTCCCGGCCCCTGTGCTTCAGCACCAATACACGGTCCTCACGCCTGAGGTGGTCCGCGCGCTGCACGACCGCGACGTGGCGGTTTGGTCCTGGTCCACCACGGATGCGCCCAGCCTGGAATTCAGCATCGAGATCGGGGCCGATGCCGTGATGGGCGATGACGTGGCCCTGATGCTGCAAGTGCTCAATCGGCTGCGGCCGGTCTAAACGCTCAGGCGTCCATGCACTGCGTCATCGGCTGTGACGTGGGTTCACAAAGCACCAAGGCCATCCTGCTGTCGTACGCCGGCCAGGTGCTGGGCGAAGCCTCGGCCGACTACGCCATCGACTATCCCCGGCCGGCCTGGGCCGAACAGCCGGTGGAGCGCTGGACGGACGCGCTGGCGGACGCGGTGCGGCGGCTGCTGGCCCAGACGGGCGTGCGCCCGGAACAGGTGCGCGGGCTGGGGCTGGCAAGCCAGGTGGAGAGCGTGGTGCCGGTGGACGGGGAGGGCCGGCCGCTGCGCCCGGCCATCCTGTGGATGGACCGCCGCGCGGCCGCCCAATGCGCGCGGGTGCGCGAGACGGTGGGCGCGGACGCGGTGCGGGAGCTGACCGGCCTCAATCTCGATCCGAGCCATGTGGCGCCCAAGATCCAGTGGCTGGCGGAGCATCAGCCGGATATCTACGCGCGGGCGGCCCGCTTCCTGCAGCCCGGCAGTTACGTGGCCTTTTACTTGACGGGCGAGCAGGCGATCGATTACTCCAATGCCTCGGCCGCCCTGCTGCTGGATATCCGCGCCAAGGATTGGTCCCCGGCGATGTGCGCGCACTTCGGGATTGACCCGCGGCTGCTCCCGCCGGTGCGGCCGGCCACGGCGCTGTTGGGCCAGCTGCGTCCGCGCCTGGCCGCCGACTTGGGTCTGACCCCGGCGACGCGGGTGGTCGTCGGCAGCGGTGATGAACATGCGGCCTGCCTCGGGGCGGGGGTGGTCGGCCCCGGTCTGGTCGGCGACATTGTCGGCACCGCCGAGCCGGTCTGCGCGGCCAGCCCGGTGCCCGCCATTGATGCCAGCGGGCTGATCGAAACCCACTGCCATGCCGATCCGGACCTGTGGCTGCTGGAAAATCCGGGCTTTGTGTCGGGCGTGAACTATCGCTGGTTTCGGGATCACTTTGGCCAGGCGGAGAGCGCGGCCGCCGCGCGCGCCGGCGGCAGCCCATACGTCTGGCTGGACGCCGCCGCCGCCCAGGCGCCGGCCGGCGCGCAGGGGCTGGTGTTTCTGCCCTGCCTCATGGGCGCGACCACGCCCACCTGGAATGAAGCGGCGCGGGGCACGTTTTTTGGCTTTACGCTGGCCCACACCCGCGCACACTTTGCGCGCGCCATCCTGGAAGGCTCGGCCTATGCCGTGCGTGATCTGACGGACCGGCTGCACGCGCTCGGCGTGGCGCCGCGCGAGCTGCGGGTGATGGGCGGCGGCGCCAAGAGCGGCTTATGGAATCAGATCAAGGCCGATGTCACCGGCCTGCCGGTGGCGGTGCCGCACACGCTGGAAGCGACCGCGCTCGGCGCTGGGCTGCTGGCCCTGATCGGGGTGGGGGCGTATGCCACGCTGGCGGACGCGTGCGCGGCCGCCGTCCGCGTCGCTGAACGTTTTGAGCCGCGGCCGGCCGCGCAGGCCGTCTACGCCGAGACCTATGCGCTGTACCGCGCGGTCTACCACGCGCTGCTGCCCGCCTTCGCGCAGGCGGCGCGCCTGCAGGCGGCCGCGCCGGCCGGATAAAGGACCGCCGATGCCTTACCTTGAACGTCTGGCCCGCGCCCGCTGTTTTTTGCTGGACATGGATGGCACGTTTTATCTGGGCGACCGGCTGATCGACGGGGCCGGCCGGATGCTGGAAGTGCTGCGGGCGCGCGGCCAAGACTTCATCTTCCTGACCAACAATTCCTCGAAGAATGCGCGGCTGTATTCCGAGAAGCTGACCCGGCTGGGCCTGCCCACCGCCGCCGGCCAGGTGCTGACCTCGGGCGCCGCCACGGCCGCGCATTTACAGGCCGCGTATGCGGGGGCGCGGGTCTTCGTCGTCGGCACGCCGGCGCTGGAGGAGGAGTTCACGTCCCGCGGCTTCGAACTGGATGCCGCCGCGCCGGACCTGGTGGTGCTGGGCTTCGACACCGGCCTGACCTATGCCAAGTTGTGGACCTTGTGCGACCATGTGCGCGCCGGCCGGCCGTACTTCGCCACCCACCCGGATTTCACCTGCGTGACGGACACGGGCTACATGCCCGATATCGGCGCCACCATCGCCTTTGTGCGCGCCGCCGCCGGGCGCGACCCGGATTTGATCGCCGGCAAGCCTAACCGCATCATCGCCGAGCAGGCCGCGGCGCGTCTGGGTGTCCCAGTCGCCGCGCTGTGCATGATTGGGGATCAGCTGGACACGGATATTGCGCTGGGGGCCGCGGCCGGCATCCCGACGCTGCTGGTGCTCAGCGGCGAAGCCGGCCTGGAGCATGTGGCGGAGGCGCCGCATCCGCCTGATTTTATTTTTCCCCACATTGGCGCGGTGGCCGATTATCTTGCCGCCCTTCCCCCCGCCGCCGAGTGACGGCCGGCGCGTCAGCGGCCTCTCTCCCGCGCGGAAAACTCAAGCTGTGATGGAGGCCGAGACCGGATGGACCCTGTCTACGATGTTGCCGTAATCGGCGCGGGGGTGGTGGGCGCGGCGATCGCGCGGGAGCTGTCCCGCTATAACGTGACCTGCGCCTTGGTGGAAGCCCAGCCGGATGTGGGGATGGGCACCTCCCAGGCCAATACCGCCCTCTGGCACACCGGTTACGATGCCAAGCCGGGCAGCCTGGAAGCGCGGCTGGTGCGGCGCAGCGATGCGCTGCTGCAGGCATTCGTGCCGGCGGCCGGCGTGCCGTACGAACGGCTGGGCGGCCTGCTGGTGGCGTGGACGGCCGACCAGCACCAGGCGCTCCCGCATCTGCTGGAGCAGGCGCACCAGAACGGCGATACCGAGGTCCGCCTGGTGTCCGCCGCCGAGATCTACCAGCGTGAGCCGCATCTGGGGCCGGGGGCGCTGGGCGGGCTGTGGGTGCCGGGGGAGGGCATCTTCTGCCCGTACACCTTGCCGCTGGCCTTGGCGACGCAGGCCGTTCTCAACCAGACCCGGTTGGTGTTGAACCACCCGGTCCGCGCAGTGGTGGTGGAAAGCGCCGGGACGTATGCGCTGACCGGCCCCAGCGGGAGCGTGACCTGCGCCTTGGTGGAAGCCCAGCCGGATGTGGGGATGGGCACCTCCCAGGCCAATACCGCCCTCTGGCACACCGGTTACG
>JAGOBN010000326.1 GCA_017999235.1 Anaerolineales bacterium
CCCCGAACCGCGCCGACCGGAGTTGTGGCGCTTGGCCAGCATCCTGCTCACGCTGGCCGGGGCCGGCATTGCGGTGCTGGTGGCCGGGCTCATGCTGCTGGCCCCGCAGGTCATCGCGCTCTTCGCCCTGATCGGCGGCCAGCAGCAGCCGGAGATGCTGGCGACGGCGGCCGGCCTGCTGCGGATCACCCTGCCGGCGGTCTTATTCCTCAGTTTGTCCGGCATCCTCACCGGCCTGCTCTACGCCCTCCAGCGCTTCACCTTGCCGGCCTTCACGGGCGCGGTCTTCAACGGCAGTATGGTGGTGGTGTCCCTGGCGCTGGCCTCCCGGCTGGGCGTGGCGGCCATGGCCGTGGGCCTGCTGGCCGGCGCGGTCTTGCAGGTGGTTCTGCAGCTGCCCGGGCTGCGGGATGGCTGGCGCAGTCTGCGGCCGACCCTCACCTTCAACCATCCCGGTCTGCGCCGCATCTTCGGGCTGTATGTGCCGATCATCGTCAGCCTGATCGTGACCCAGGCGTCGATCTACATCGGCCTGGGGCTGGCTTTTGGCTTTCCGGGCGGCCTGAGCTGGATGCGCTACGCCACCACGCTCTACCAATTCCCGCTGGGGCTGGTGGCGGTGGCGGTCTCCTCCGCCATTCTGCCCACCCTGGCCGGCCAGGTGAGCGGGGCACTGGCCGGGGACTACAAGGCCACGCTGGTTCAGGGGATCAACCTGGTGCTGCTTTTAATGGTGCCGGCCACCGTAGGGCTGTTTGTGCTGGCCGAGCCGATTGTGGGCCTGGTGTTTGCCGGCGGCCGCTTCACACCGGAGGATACGGCCATGACGGCGGCAGTCCTGCGCGTCTTCCTGCTGGGCTTGAGCTTTGCGGCCGTGGACCAGCTGCTGATCTTCGCCTTCTACGCCCGGCGGGATACGCTGACCCCGTCCAGCGTGGGCGTGCTGAGCGTGGTGATCTACGTCATCACGGCGCTGGCGACCCGGCCGGCCCTGGGCTTGTTCAGCCTGATGCTGGCTGATTCAGTCAAACAGATCGTCCACGCGCTGGTGACGGGCGGGCTGCTCGCGCGCCGGGTGGGCGGCTTTCACGGCACGGGGCTGTGGCCGGCGCTGGGCAAAATCCTGCTGGCGGCCGGGGTGATGGGCCTGGCCGTGGCCGGCGCGGATTGGGGCTTGCGGGGCTGGCTGCCCGCCGGCCCTCTGCTGGCGGCGCTCCGCGTGGCCGGCGCCGGCGGCCTGGGCGTGCTGGTCTACTTTGCTCTGGCGGCGGTCCTGCGCGTGGGCGAAGTGCGGCTGGTCCTGGGGCTGCTGCGCCGGCGCCTAAAGGTATAATCGCCAACGCGTATGACCACTCCAGAAAAGCCCTCCCTGCCTCCCGATCTCTATACCGAAGATTACTTCCTGCATGCCTGTGAGGGCTACGAGGAATTCACCGAATCGCAGGGCGACCGGCTCTCGCGCCGCCTAAGTGCGGCCTTCACGGTGGCCGCCGTGCGGCCCGGCATGCGCGTGCTGGATCTGGGCTGCGGGCGCGGCGAGATCGTGCGCCACTGCGCGCGCCTGGGCGCCGACGCGTACGGTGTGGATTACTCGCCGGTGGCACTCAAGCTGGCGCGCCAGCTCATCACCCAGGATACGGAAGCGCGCGGCCGGATGGGCCTGGGCCGCTCGGACGCCAAGGTGATGCCCTTCCCCGATCATCATTTTGACCGCGTGCTGATCTTCGACGTGGTGGAGCACCTGTTCCCGTGGGAGCTGGCGCTGTGTCTGGCGGAGACGCGGCGCGTGCTCAAGCCGGGCGGCGCCGTCATCGTCCACACCGCCCCCAACGTCTGGTATGACCGTTACGCATATCCGTTGGTGCGCGCGGTGCGGGTGCTGCTGGGCCAGGGCGCGCAGTATCCCCAAAACCCGCGCCTGCTCAACGTGGCCGCCAACGCGGACGTGCACGTCAACGAGCAAAGCCAATTCAGCCTGGCGCGCGTCCTGCGGGCGGCCGGCTTCCAGCGCGTCAAGGCCTGGCTGGAGTCCCCGCCCCAGCACCGCCAGGAAAACCCCGTTTTCGCCGGCGCCCGGAAACTGCTTTTTGGCGCGCCGCCCTTCCGCTATTTCTTCGAGCGGGAGGTGTTTGCGGTGGGCGAGAAGTGACCGCCTAATCCCCCCGGAGCTCATCATGGCACATCGCCGTGTCGGCCGAACCGATTCGCCGGCCTCGGAACGGATGCCCGGCCCCAGCCGGCTCGACCGGCTCGACCGGCTGGCCGGCTGCCTGGCCGGCCTGGCTATCGGCGACGCGCTGGGGACGCCCACCCAGCCCACGGCCGCCGCCACCCACGCCCGCTACGGGTACATCCAAGGCTTCCTAACCCCGGACGCGGATGATCCCTTTGGGCATGCCGGCCTGGCGGCCGGCCAGATCACCGATGACACACAGGCGGCGCTGGCCCTGGTCACCGGCGTCATCCGCCGGCGTGCGTTCTCCGTGGAGATCGCGGCCGAGGCCCTGGTGGCCTGGCTGGATGCTATCCACGCGGCCGCATCGCCGTATGTGGGGCCGAGCACCAAGGCCGCCTACCAGGCCCTGAAGCGCGGCGTGCCGCCGGCGGAGAGCGGGCGGGGCGGGGCCACCAACGGCGCCGCCATGCGCGTGGCGCCGCTCGGTTTTCTGCACGCCGATTTTTCTCGCGTGGTGCGGGCGGCGGCCGACTCGGCCTTGCCCACGCACAACTCGCCGCTGGGCCTGGCGAGCGCGGCGGCGGTGGCCGGCGCCGTCCACGCGGCGGCGCGCGGCGCGCCCCTGGCGGCCATGATCGGGTCGGCCAGCCGCGGCGCGGACGAGGCCCTGACGCTGTACGCCGGCCCGGCGCTGTTTGCGACCGTGCCGAACCTGGGCCGGCGCATCCAATGGGCCGTGAAGTTGATGGACGGCGAGCTGGCCGGGCCGGACCCGGAGGGCTGGACGGGCGCGGTGTGGTTCAAGCTGCGCGATCTGTACGATTACGTCGGCGCGGGGATGGCGGCGCATGAGAGTGTGCCGGCGGCCTTCGCGGTGCTGGCCCTGGCCGGCGGTGACGCCTGGACGGCCGGCCTGCTGGCCGCCAACCTGGGCGGGGATGGCGATACCATCGGGGCGATGGCGGGCGCGATGGGGGGAGCGTTGAGCGGCCTGGACGCGCTGCCGGCGGACGCGGTGCGCCAGGTGGAGCAGGTGAACGGCCTGAATTTCCGCCAACTGGCGCGCGATTTCCTGGACGCCGCCGGCGATCTATCGCCATGAAGACGCCAACCCCCAACCCCTAACCCTCATGCGCCCCTTCATCACGCTCGGTGACCTCATCGCCGACCTCTATCTCGGAATTGAATCCTTTCCGGTGGCGCCGGGCCAACATCAATCGGTCTCGGCGCTGTGGGTGGGGCCGGGCGGGGCCGGCAACGCCGCGGTGGCCGCGGCGCGGCTGGGCCTGGCCGTTCAGGCGCTGGGCGCCGTCGGGGAGGACTGGGTGGGCGCGCAGGTGCTGGCCCATCTGCGGGCCGAAGGCGTGGACGTGGACGCGGTGGCGCGGCTGGCCGGCGAGCCGACGGCGGTGGCTGTGGTGCTGCGGGCTGAGCGCGGCGAACATGTTTTTTTGAGCTATGCCGGCACACGCGGCCTGGGCGAGCTGCCCGCGGCCTGGCAGCCCCTGTTAGGGGCGGCCGGCGCCGTGCTGGTGGATGGCTGGACCTGGCGGCATGATCACCCGGCCGTGATCGCGGCCGGCGCGCAGTGGGCGGCGGCGGCCGGCGTGCCGGTGCTGTTTGACCCCGGCCCGCTGGCCGATGAGGCGGACCCGGCCTGGCTGCGCGCGTTATTAGCGGCGGCCACGGTGGTGCTGGCCACCGAAGCCGAAGCCGATCGGTTGGTGGAGCGCTTAGGGTTGGGGACGCCGGCGAGTCTGGCGCCCGCGCCGCGCACCCTCATCCTCAAGCGCGGCGCGGACGGGTGCCAGGTCAGCGGGCCGGCCGGCGCGTGGGCGTGTCCGGGCTATCCGGTGACGGCGCTGGACCTCACGGCCGCCGGCGATTGTTTTGCGGCGGCGGTGGCCTGGGGTCTGCTCCACGCCTGGCCCTGGGACGTGATCGGCGCGGTGGCGAACGCGGCCGGCGCCGCCAAGGTGCAGAAGCTGGGCACCGCGCTGGCCGCGCCGACCCGCGCCGAGGTAGGGGCAGTCCTGCAGCGCTTCCGGCCGGATCTGGCCGGGCTGGTCCTGGACACGCCGGCCCGTTCCCGGCGCGCCCCGCGCTGTGAGGGCTAGGAGTCAGCCCGTCCCTGACGCGGGCTGCGCCGGCCGCACTTGATTGCGGCCGGCGGCCTTGGCCGCATACAGCGCGCCATCGGCGGCGCGCAGCACCTCGGCCACGGTTGCGCCGTGGGTGGGGAAAGTGGCGGTGCCGGCCGAGATGGTGAGGCGGATGGGCTGGGCGCCGCCCTCAAACTCCACCTGGGCCAAATCTTGGCGCCAACCCTCGGCGCGCCGGAAGGCGACCTCGCTCGAAGCATTCGGCAGAACGACCACAATTTCCTCACCGCCATAGCGGCAGACGATATCGCCGGCACGCGTATGGGTGGTGAGATAAGCGCCCAGAGCCTGCAGCACCCGATCGCCGGCGGCATGGCCGTGGGAGTCGTTGACGCGCTTAAAGTGGTCAATGTCGAGGAAGACCAAGCTCAACAGCTGCCGCTCCCGGGCGGCGCGCGCCACCTCGCGCGGCAGGGTCTCATCCAGATAGCGCCGGTTGAACAATTCCGTCAGCGGGTCGCGGATGGCCAGCTCGCGCAGCTGGCTTTGCAGGTTCTCAATCTGGGCCAGGTGGGCGCGGAGATTCTGATTGGCGGCCGACAGGTCGCGCTCGGTCCGCTTGAGTTCGGTGATATCGCGCAAGACAATCAGCCGGCCGCGGGCCGGGGCCGGCAGCGGCGTGATCCGCAAATCCAGGGTGAGCGCCGGATGGGGTTGGACCTCCGCGCTGACCTGAAAGGTCTCGGCATACCGCGCCATGAGCTCGGGCCAGATGGAGAAGACCCGCTCGGCCGGCAATCCCAGCGGCGCCGCGCCCGCCCAGCCCAGCAGACGCAGCGCGGCCGGATTGATGTCCGCCACCCGGTTCTGCGCGTCCAGGGCGATGAGCGCGTCCGTCATATTATCCACCAGCGTGGTCCGGGCGATTGGCACCAGATCCAGCAGCCGATGCCGAAACAGGGCGTAGGTCATCAGCAAGCTGGACAGCGCCAAGGAGATCGGCGCCAAATCCAGCCCCGGCCAGGGCGTCCAATTCAATTCGGTGACCAGGCTGGCGGTAAACGTCAACGCCACCCCGCCGAGCATCCAGCCATATTGCGCGCGATAAACGCCGCGCGCGTTCCAGAATTCACGCGCCAGCACGGCGGTGCCGAGCAGGCTC
>JAGOBN010000327.1 GCA_017999235.1 Anaerolineales bacterium
CACCAGGCCAGGCGGGCTGGCCTGACCGCAGGAAGGACAGGCGCGCGTCAGCGGCGCGCCACAGCGCCCACAAAATCCAAAACCTTCCGGGTTGGAAAAACCACAGCGCGCGCAGTCCATACAGGGTCGATACTTTTCGTAGCGGGCGAGTGAAGGTCCGGCTGAACCTTGAGCTGCTTATCCGGACCGCCGCCGGCTTTCCCCCACAGCCCGTTGAGCCTAGCATTGGTCGGCGCTGGATTCTTGCGGTTTCTTGACAAAGCCTCCTGATTAAGTTGACAACTACGTTATACTGTCGCCCATAGGGTCTATAGGTGGGGTCTATGCCATATCAGCGGGGCTCAGCCATTCAACCCGAGCAGTTTGCGACTTTCGGCCAATTGCTCCGTTTTCTGCGCCAGCGGGCCGGCCTGACCCAGCGCGAACTCTCCATCGCCGTTGGCTACAGCGAGTCCCAGATCAGCCGTTTAGAGAAAAACCAGCGCGCCCCGGATCAAGCCATCCTGGCGGCGCGCTTTGTCCCGGCCCTGCACCTCGGCCAGGAACGGGGGTGGACGGCCCGCCTGCTCACCCTGGCCGCCGCGCCGCAACCCGCCGCCCCGCCCGATCAACCGGCTAAGCACGCGACCGCCGCCCCGCCCACGCCCCACAATCTGCCCATCCAATTGACCAGTTTTATCGGCCGCGCACCCGAAATCGCGGAGGTCAAAGACCGCCTGACGGAAGCCCGGTTGGTTACGCTGACGGGCTCCGGGGGATGCGGCAAGACGCGGCTGGCGCTCCAGGTGGCCGGCGACCTCCTGAGTGATTACCCCGACGGAGTGTGGTGGCTGGAGTTCGCCCCGCTCTCATCGCTGTCCGATCCCGGGCTGATCCCCCAGGTCCTGGCGGCCGCGCTGGGGGTGCGAGAAGAGCTGGGCCAGCCTCTGCTGACTACGGCCACCGAATTCCTGCGCCCCCGGCGGGCTCTGCTGATCCTCGACAACTGCGAGCACCTGATCGACGCCTGCGCGCACCTGGCCGAAGCGCTCTTACGGGCCGGCCCGCATCTGCGCCTCCTGGCCACCAGCCGCGAAGCGCTGGGGGTGCCGGGCGAAACCGCCCAGCGCGTCCCTTCCCTGGCCGGGCCGGACCCGGGGCAACCGCCGGACTTGGCCCGGCTGGCGCGGTGGGATGCGGTTCGGCTGTTCGTCGAGCGGGCCGCCCTCGCCCAACCCCAGTTCACGCTCACCGCCGAGAATGCGCCGGCCGTGGCCCAGATCTGCCAGCGCCTGGATGGCATCCCGCTGGCGCTGGAATTGGCGGCCACGCGCGTCAAGGCGCTGGCCGTCGAACAGATCGCTGCCCGGCTGGACGACAGCTTCCACCTGCTGACCGGCGGGAGCCGCACCGCCCTGCCGCGCCAACAGACCCTGCGCGCGACGATGGACTGGAGCCACAGTCTGCTGACCGAGCCAGAGCGCCGGCTATTCCGGCGGCTGGCCGTCTTCAGCGGCACGTGGTCTCTAGAAGCGGCGGAGGCCGTCTGCGCCGGCGCCGGCCTGGAGGCGGCGGCCATCCTAGACACGCTCACGCGCCTGATTGACAAGTCGCTCGTGCAGGCCGAAGAGCTGGCCGGTGAAATGCGTTACAGCCGCCTGGAAACCGTGCGGCAGTACGCGCGGGAAAAACTAGTGGCGGCCCAGGAACACGAGCCGTATCTGGACCAGCACTTGAATTTCTATCTGCAACAGGTGCAAGAGGCGGAGCCCTGGTTGGATGCTGGCCAGCAGACGGAATGGTACACGCGGCTGGAAATAGACCAGGATAACCTGCGCGCCGCCTTGGAATGGGCGTGTGTGCGGCAGCCGGAGACAGCGCGTTGGCTGGCCGGGCTTCTGCGCTGGTTCTGGATCACGGGCGACCACCTGACAGAAGCGCGGACCCGTTACGCCCAAACGCTGGGCCTCACCGACCTGATCCCGCCAACCACGGGGGCCGCCTTCGCCTTGCAGGGTGCGGGCATGGCGGCGGCCTTTCTGTTTCTGTTCAACGAGGCGATCCTCCCGCTGGAGCAAAGCGCGGCCGCGTGGCGCGCCCTGGATGACCGGCCGCGCCTGGCCGAATGCTTGTGGGTGCTGGGGTACGCCTACGCCAGCCTCGGCAAAAATGCCCGGGCCTGTGAGTTGTTCGCGGACAACGAGGCGCTCTTCCGGCAGTCTGCGCCGCCGAAAGTGTTGGCCATCACCCTTGGGCACTGGAGCATGGCGGTGGCGAAGCTCAAGCAGGACTACGCGGCGGCCCGGGCGATGCTGGAAGAAAGCCTGGCCCTCGCCCAGGCGGACCACAATCCGCTCCTGCTGGGCAGTCTGCATATGAATCTGGGCTTCCTGCATACCCGCCAAGGCGACTACGCAGCCGCCAGCCGTCATTACCGCGAATCCCTGGCCTGGCGGCGGGAGGCTGGGACACGCTGGCTGGTGGCCACTTCGCTCCAGCATACGTCTGATGCCCTGTATATGCAGGGCGACTACCCGGCCGCCCAGCCGTTATGCGAGGAAGCGCTGCTGCTCACCCGGGCGCTGGGCGACCGGCTGGGGGAAGCGGCTGTTACCCTGCGACTGGGCCTCCTGGCCGCCAACCT
Source organism: Anaerolineales bacterium (assembly GCA_017999235.1). The sequence continues at coordinate 2,624 of JAGOBN010000327.1, forward strand.
GGGCCAGTACCCGACAGCGTTCACGCTGTTGGGCGCGTGTCTGGAGGTCGCCCGCGCCCGGTTCATTCCGTCCCTCATCGTGCACACCGTCCTCGGTTATGCCCACGTGCGGCGCCTGCAAGGCGACCTCCCCCTGGCCGTGCGCCTGCTGGCGTGTGTGGATATGTTCCTCAAGTTCACCCAGCAGGAACTGCACAACCTGGGCCAGTTCGAATACGAGCGGGTGCTGACCGCGGCCCGCACCCAGCTTCCGGAAACGGAATACAGCGCGGCCTGGCAGGCCGGCCAGGGGCTGGCCATGGATCAGGCCATCCAGTACGCGCTGGCCGAGCCGGCCGGCTGACCTCCCGTTTCGAATTCCGGCCTTGTCAATATTCCAGAGACGTTTTGTCAAGAAAGCGCAAATATTTGCGCCTGGTTCGCGCTATTGTTGCCTGAGATCGGGGCTGAAGGTTCGCCACGCTTCAACAAGTGCTGAAAGACCAAGTCGTTAAAAAGGAGACTTCCGATGAGATTCGCTCGCTGCCGTTGGTCGTCCGTCACTGCCCTGCTGGTGGCGCTGAGCCTGGCGCTTACCAGCGCCTTCCCCGTCAGCGCCGTCACCTACCCCAATTCCATGGCGGCGCTGGGCGACTCGATCACCCGCGCCTACAACACCGGCAGCGCCTTCGCCGACGCGCCGCAAAACGCCTGGGCCACGGGGACGAACTCGTCCGTCAACAGCTTATACCTGCGCCTTCTGCCCTACAACGCGGCCCTGAGCGGCAAGAACTTCAATTACGCCGTTACCAGCGCCAAGATGGCGAGCCTGGCGACGCAGGCCGGCCGAGTCACGAGCACCATTCAGTACGTCACCATCCTGATGGGCGCCAACGACGTCTGTACCTCCAGCGAAAGCACCATGACGTCGGTGGCCGCCTTCCAGAGCCAATTCACGGCGGCCCTGAACCTCCTGAAGACGAACGCCCCCAACGCGCAGATCTATGTCGTGAGCATTCCGAATATTTACAACTTGTGGGCCATTCTCAAGGGCAGCTCAACGGCGCGCTTCACCTGGTCCGTGCTCCGGATCTGCCAGTCCATGCTGGCCAACGCCAGCTCCACGTCGAGCACGGACGAGGCCCGCCGGCAGCGCGTCCGCCAGCGCAACATCGATTTCAACTCAGCGCTGGCCCAGGTCTGCGCGCAGTACGCCAACTGCCGCTTCGACAACAACGCCGTCTTCAACACCACCTTTGTTAAGGGGGATGTGTCCACCCGCGATTACTTCCATCCGTCGCTGGCCGGCCAGGTCAAACTGGCCAACGTCGCCTGGGGCGCGTCCGGCTTCGCGGCGCCTTAAGCCGCGGCCCCCACCCTTGCTCCGCCGGCCCGGGAGAATGCTCCTCGGCCGGCGTTTTGATTTAATCGCCGCCCGTCAAAGGCGCCGGCGGCATCGCTCCAGGGCTGGCGCATCTTCATCGCGATCACCACAATTTCCATCCCTAAAATTGGAGGTGATAGCCCCGACTCTGAACCCGGCTGAATCTTCGAGCGGTTCGAGTAAAATCAAAATACGTGAAGGACGAATGAGGATGACACACCCCATGCGGGCTGACCCTGACTCCCCCCCTGAGAACGATACCGACACCCAGCGAGATCTCGAATGGGTCGTGGTTGGCGATGAAGGGCAGCAAGCGAAAGTCCTCGTCCACAATGACGACGTCACCCCCTATGACTTCGTCCTGCTGATCCTGCGCCAGGTCTTCAGTCTCTCCCCATCCCAGGCCGAGCGCGTCACCCTGCGCGCGCACGTCACCGGCCTGGCGTACGTGATGACCCTGCCCCTGGAAGAGGCCAAGCACCGCGTTGGCCGCGCCCACGGGCTAGCCCGGCAGGCCGGCTTCCCGCTCGCGTTCACCATCGAGCCGGAGATCAGCGCCGGTTAAAGCGCGCCGGCCGCGGGCATAAGCCGCGCGGCCGGCGCGTTCTGTGGGGCGGGAGGGACTCGAACCCTCACGAGGGGTTACCTCAGTGGATTTTCTTGCCACTATAGCTTTCGCTACCTGCGTTTAGGCAGTTTGTGGCCTGGACTATGCCTTTGCCTTTGGTGGCTGAGCGGGAACCGCTCAGCCCCAGTCAGGCAGGAGCCGTCTAGTCTCTACACGTTCCACTTTAGAAAAGTAGCTTCGCTCGGCGTTGCCACGCGCTTACGCGCTCAGGGTTCACCGACTTTGACTCCATTCACTTGGAGATTTCGCCCCAAGTGCTCACCGGGCAAGTCCACGGCGTCTGCCAATTCCGCCACCGCCCCAGATAGACACCATTGTACTGTGTGCTGGACGTTAGTCAACTTATAGGCCCAACAAAGTTTTGGGCAATGGCCCCCCACTCTTCCAGGCTCAAGGTCTCCGCGCGGCGCTGGGGGTCCACGCCGGCCGCCGTCAGCGCCGCTTCCACCGCCGCCGGTTCGGCCGGCAGGCTGGCCGCCAGCGCATTCTTCACCTGCTTGCGCTTCTGGCTGAAGCCGGCCTTCACCACCCGGAAAAAGCGGTCCATATCCAGCCCGGCCGCGGCCGGCGCGGGGCGCGCGTCCAGGCGCACCACCGCCGACTCCACTTCTGGGCGCGGGAAAAAAGCTCCGGCCGGCACGCGGGCCACGAGGCGCGGCTGGCTGTAGACCTGCACGCTCACGGCCAGCAGGCTCATCTCGCCAGGGCCGGCGCAGATGCGCTCTGCCACCTCGCGCTGCACCGTCAGCACAATCAGGGCCGGCGGCGCCGGCGCTTCCAAC
>JAGOBN010000328.1 GCA_017999235.1 Anaerolineales bacterium
GGGCCAAAAGAGCGGCCGGACCTACACCACGCCCGTGCAATACAAACAGTTCGGCCAGACGCTCAAGTTCGTCACCCGCCGAAGCCGCGTCTGGTGGAAGAATCTGCGCGGCGGCGCGCCCGTCACTGTGCGCTTGCGCGGCCAGGATCAACCCGGCCGCGCGGAAGAGGCGCCGGCCGACGATGCGGCGGCGCTGGCGGCCGAGATCCTGACCGTCTACGCGCCCGTGGTCTCCGCCGCGGCGGCGGCGCAGATGGCCCCGGAGTCGGTCGTCATCCACATCGCCCTGACCCCCCGACCACCAGCGGCTCCAGGGACAGGCGGCCCGGCCCGATAACGGCTAATTCTGACCTGGTTGATGACCTTCGGCACTGGGTCATGTGACCCACCGGCCGGTAAAACGGGAAGCGTTCCAAGACGCTTCCCGTTTTGTTTGAGGAGATAACGCATGCGTACCTTGATCGTTGCTGAACAAACCCCAGCCGCCCCGAGCCTGCCTGGCTTGAGCCGGCTGTGGCGCACGAACTGGCCGCTGACCGTGGTGGGCTTGGGCAGCTTGGCCTTGCTCGCTTTTACGGCCGTTATGATCGTGGTTGACCCGCGCCTGATCACGGGCGCGCCGGCCTGGGTCAAGCCGGCCAAATTCGCGCTCTCCACCATCGCCTACGCGCTCACGCTCACCTGGATGCTGGGCTATGTCCAGGGCCGGCCTCGGCTGGTGAACGTCGTCGGCACGGTTACGGCCGCCGGCTTCATTGTCGAGCTGGCCTTGATCGTGGTCCAGGTGGTGCGCGGCGTCCGCAGCCACTTCAACCTCAGCACCCCGCTGGATGGCGCGCTGTTCTCGATCATGGGCGTCACCATCGTGGTGGTGTGGCTGATGAATCTCCTGGCCGCGCTCCTGGTCCTGCGCCAGAAGTTCACCGACCCGGCCCTGGCCTGGTCACTGCGCTTGGGTTTGCTGATCACGCTTTACGGCGCCGGCGTGGCCTTTTGCATGACCAGCCCGACGCCGGACCAACTGGCGGCGCTGCAGGCCGGCGCGGCCCCGGCGTTTATCGGCGCGCACAGCGTGGGCGTGGCGGATGGGGGGGCCGGCCTGCCGTTCTTGGGTTGGAGCACCACGGGCGGCGATCTGCGCATCCCGCACTTCGTGGGCCTGCATGCGCTGCAGATTGTGCCCGGGCTGGGCTGGCTGATCAGTCGGTTATTCACGGCTTTCAGCGCGCGCCGGCGCGCGGCCCTGGTGTGGACGGGCGCCCTGGGTTATCTGGGGCTGGCGCTCACGCTCACCTGGCAGGCGCTGCGCGGCCAGTCGGTGATCGCGCCGGATGCTTGGACGCTCGGCGCGCTGGCGGTGCTGGGGTTGAGTGTGGCCGGCCTCAGCGCCGCCCTCATCCTGAGCGGCCGGCGGGCCGCGTCATCAATTTGAAGGGAACGCCCATGCCAAAGCCTTTGTCACTGCGCCGCGTCTGGTTCACGCTGGCCGCGCCGCCCGTTATCTTCCTGCTGGTCATCGTCGCCGTATCCGTCTATTTCGGCGTGCTGACGGCCGGCGACGCGGAGGCCATCGCCCGGGAGACGCCGGCCGCGCTGCCCGTCATCCTGGTGCTGGTGCAATTGGCGCTGGCGTGGCTGCTTTATCTTCAAACCCGCGCGGACGGCCTGGGCTGGCGCGGCCTGGGCTGGCCCGTGCCGGCCGGCCGTTCCCGGACGGCCGTGATTTTGATGGGCGCCGGCGCCGGCGCTGCGCTGGGCGTGATCTACAGCCTGTGGCTGTCCCCGTGGCTGAGTGTGCTTCAGCGAACGCTGGGGGACTATGTGCCGCCGGATTCGCTCACCCCGGCCCTCGGCGCCAGCCTCCTCCCGTTCTTCATCGCCAACGTTCTGCTGGCGCCGGTGGTGGAAGAGCTGCTTTACCGCGGCTATGCCCTGACGCAGCTGCGCCGGCGCTTTGGTCTGGCCGGCGCGATCGTGATCTCCTGCCTGTTCTTCGGCCTCCTGCACTGGGCGGGCGGGTTCTGGTATATCCTGCTGACCGGACTAGTGGCCGGCGGTCTGTTCGCGGGGCTGTATGCCTGGCAGGGGACACTGCTCGCACCGTTCGCGGCCCATCTGGCGTTGAATCTGGTCGAATTTGTTTTTGTGGCCCTGGCGCGCTGAGCGCCGGCAAGGAGTGGAGCAAGATGTTGGCGTCGCTAAGCGAGCCGGTCTTTGGACTGGCCAACCTGTGGGTGCTGCCCTTCTGGGCGCTGATGATTTTTCTGCCCGGCTGGGGTGGGACGCGCCGGCTGATGGCCGGCGTCTGGCCGGTGGCGGTCCTGGCCGTGGCCTACGCCGGCCTGCTGCTGGCCCAGGTGGGCGCGCCCGGCGGCGCGGATCTGCTGGCCGGCCTCGCCAGCCCCAGCGCGGCCGGGATCGCGGCGCTGCTGGGCAACCCGGCCGGCGCCGCCATCGGCTGGATCCACTTTCTGGCGTTCGATTTATTTGTGGGACGCTGGGCGTATCTGGACAGCCGCGAGCGGCAGATGCCGGTCTGGCTGGCTTCGCCCGCGCTCGGCTTCATCTTCCTGGCCGGCCCGCTCGGGTTCCTGCTCTATCTGCTCGCCCGGACCAGCCGGCGGCCGGCCGCTATGACCCAGCCATGACCTCCGGCACTGGGGCACATGACCGGCCGGCCGCTAGGCTGAGACTGTTCATCAGGAGCTAAACGCATGTCCGCCATCCTCGACGCTCAAAACCTGGTCAAGCATTACGGCGACGTCCAGGCCGTTAAAGGCATCTCGTTCCAGATCGACGAGGGCGAGATCTTCAGCCTGCTCGGCCCGAACGGGGCCGGCAAATCCACCACCATCGCGATGCTCTCCACGCTCTACGCGCCCACCAGCGGGGACGCCGTCATCGCCGGCCACTCGGTGACGCGCGCGCCGCTGGCTGTGCGCGCCGCCATCGGCGTGGTGCCGCAGGATCTGGCGCTGTATGAAGACTTGACCGCGCGCGAGAATTTGAATTTCTGGGGCCAGATGTACGGCATGGGCGGGGCCGGGCTGCGCCGGCGGGTCGCCGAAGTGCTGGACCAGATCGGCCTGACCGACAAGGCCGCCAAAGCGGTGAAGACCTTCTCCGGCGGCATGAAGCGCCGGGTCAACATCGGCGTCGGCCTGCTGCACAAGCCGCGCCTGCTCTTCATGGATGAGCCCACCGTGGGCATCGACCCGCAGAGCCGGCGCGCCATCCTGGAGATGGTGAAGGACCTCAACCGCCAGGGGATGAGCGTGCTGTACACCACCCATTACATGGAGGAGGCGGCCGAGCTCTCCAGCCGCGTGGGCATCATCGACCACGGCCGCCTGATTGCGCTCGGCACGCAGGCCGAGCTGACTCGGCAGGTGGGCGGCCAGGACACGCTGCTGCTGCACCTCGGCGAAGACCAGCCGGCCGAGACCCTGGCGGCCGCGCTGCGGGTCGTTCCGGGCCTGCAGCAAGCCACGGCCACCGATCACACCGTGGCCGTCATCGTCCCCTCGGCCGCCGACGCCCTGGCGGGGGTGGTGAGCCGCGCGGTCGAGGCCGGCGTGAAGATCCGGTCGGTGGATATCCAAGAGCCCAACCTCGAGTCGGTCTTCTTGAGCTTGACCGGGCGGGCGCTGCGCGATTAGGAGTTAGGGGTTGGGGATTAGGGGTTAAGGATTGGAGATTAGGGAATAGATGGGCAAGCTGGATTGCGGAGCGAAACCCTAACCCCTAACCCCTAGCCCCTAACCCCTCCCACCGAACACCTGGAACTGGAAAAGCTGATGCTGAAAATCCTGCTGATCGGTCTCAAAGACGTCACCCTGGCCTTTCGCGACCGCGCGGCCCTGGTCCTGATGCTGGCGGCGCCATTTGTGCTGACGCTGGGCTTGGGCGCGGTGACCGGCCGCTTCTCGGGCAACACCGGCAGCGGGGTGCGGGACATCCCCGTGGTGGTGGTCAACCAGGACGCCGGCGCGCTGGGCCAGGCGCTGGCCGACCTGTTTAGCGCGGCCGAACTGCAAGACCTGCTGGCGCCGGCGCCGGCCAGCGACCCGGCCGCCGCGCGGCAAGCCGTGGACGCGGATGAAGCCGCCGCCGCCGTGATCATCCCGGCCGGCTTCACGGACAGCGTCCTCACCGCCGCCGCCGTGGTTCACGTGGAGGTGTACGCCAACCCCACCCGGCCGACCAGCGTGGGCGTGGTGCAAGCCATCGTGGATGAGTTTCTGAGCCGTGTGGAAGTGGGGCGCGTGGGCGGCACGGTGGCGGTGACCCAATTGATCCTGAGCGGGCGCGTGGCCCCGCAGGACGCCGCCGCCGTCGGCCAGGAACTTGGCCAGCGCCAGGCGGACCTGGAGGCGGCCATTCGCTTGCGGGCCGGCGCGGCCGGCGCGGAGGCGCCGCGCTTCGACGTGCTGGCCTATCTGGCGCCCGGCATGGCCCTGATGTTCCTGATGTACACGGTCGCCAACGGCGGGCGCAGCCTGCTGGCCGAGCGCGCCCAAGGCACGCTGCCGCGTCTGCTGATCTCGCCGACAAGCACGCCGCAGGTTCTGGCCGGCAAGGTCTTCGGCATCTTCCTCACCGGCGTGGCGCAGATGGCTATCCTCATTGGCGGCAGCACCTTGATCTTTGGCCTGCAGTGGGGCGACCCGCTGGGCGTGATCGCGCTGGTGCTGGCTGCCGTCGTTGGCGCCACCGGCTGGGGGCTGCTGCTCACCGCCATCGCCAAGGCGCCCAGCCAGGTGGCGAGCCTGGGTTCGGCCCTGATGCTGACCTTTGGCATCCTGGGCGGCAGCTTCATCAGCCTGGACAACCTGCCGGCCCCCGTCCGCTGGGTGAGCCGCATCACGCCCAATGCCTGGGGCCTGGAAGGCTTCACCACCCTGGCGCAGGGCGGCGGCCTGGCCGCGATCGCGCTCCCGCTGGCGGCCTTGCTGGCGATGGGGTTGGTGCTGTTTGGCGCGGCCGCGCTCCTGTTCAACCGCCAAGGGCTGGCGCAGAGGTAATTCCCATGCACAAAATCTTCGCTCTGGCTTGGAAAGACACGCTGCTGCGCTTTTCCAGCCGTTCCGAACTGCTCTTCTTCATCATCCTGCCGCTGATCTTCACCTTCATCCTGGGCGGCGGCGCCAACCCTGGTGAGGCCGATAACCGCGTGCGCGTGCTGGTGAGCGACGAGGCCGGCACCGCGCTGGCCCAGCAGGTGGTGGCGGCTCTGGCGGATTCGCAAGCGGTGCGCCCGGACGTGCAAGCCCGCGCCGACGCGGAGCGGCTCTTCGCCGACCGGCAGGCCGCGGCCTGGCTGATCATCCCGGCCGGCTTCAGCCAGGG